>JAGQPD010000590.1 GCA_020426865.1 Planctomycetales bacterium | reverse complement strand
ATCAGCGTCGGGCTCTTACGTACTGGTAAGCCACGTCGACGTTCGCGACTGTCGCCGACGTACAGTCCATCAAGCTTCCCTTCATAGACAAATACCTTGTTGTTGCCGATCGCCACCAAGGGAAACCCCGCTTCTGAATCGACTTGCCAAAGTTTTTCCCCGGTATGACGATTTAGCGCGACCAATTTGGCCGGCACAAACTCCGCCGGACTGCCCACCTCTCGAAACAGTGGCGCTACAATCGTATCCCCCACCACGCGTATCCGTCCCCACTGGTCAGGATCGTCGACCGTGAATTCGCGACTAATGTTGCCTGTTTCCGGCGACAGCCAGTAGCATCGTTCGGGAAACGTCAAGTAGATGCCATCGCTTTCGGCGACAAAGTGATATCCGTGCGATCCCCAATTCGATCGTCTGCCGGGACTCGTTCCCGCTGGCAACGGGATTTTCCACAACACGCGACCCGTGTAGACATCAATCGCGGCGAACGTATCGGGCCCTTGAATGAACATCCGACCGTCGATGATCGTGGCACTGGGCGGCCAATCATGGCGATCGAAGAACAGACTGCCATCGGATGACGGACCGCCGTACCACAACAAACCGAGCGGCGACATCACCAGATCGTCTTGCGACATCAGCGAATTCGCTGGATCACCGTATTCGTGTGTCCAATTCGCGGATCCCGGTAACGCGCCCGCGCGATGAACGGTAACCAAGCCGGCGTCTTCGCGGACGTCCGCGTTGGCTTGCCGCCCAAACGCCCGCTGGACGTCATCCACCCGTTGATCAACCATCGCCGCCACACCTCCGTAAGGCCGCAAGGGGGAATACACCGCCGATCCGTAGTTATCACCGGCCAATTGCCGGTCTTCACAGACAACGAGGCTGGCGAAATACGGCGGCAATCGCAGGCTCTGCAAATCCCCCTCGATCGCGACAATCTGGGAACCATATTGTCCCGTCGCCGAAAACTCTTCACGCAACTTACCGATCGCAGCGCGATCATTGTCGATCACAATCGTGTGGAATTCGGTTTGATCCGCCAGACCGTGCAATAACGTCGGATTGCCAGCACCAACGACCAGGCAATACCCTGCATCGGTGCCAGCCGCACGAACGAGCTTGGCAACTTGTTCGTCGCGTGGTGCTGGGCGGATAGATTGCGTCTCGACATACGTCCGTGGAATTCGCCGATCCTTACCCATGCATAGCAGGCGTCCCTCCTTGGTCACGACCACCAGATGCTGATCCGCGGCAATCATCGACGCCGGCGTGCCATCGATTTTTGTTTTGCTCACTAATCGCGGACTCGCTTCGGCACTTGCAGCCGACTCGACGACAATCATCTGGTTTGCGTGGTGGGCGTAGACATAACCGCCAGCCTTCAAATGAACCTGCTCAACAGGTTCGCCCTCCAGCTTCCACACCTGTCGCGGAACTCGCACGTTGTATTTCTCGCCGCGCCGGTCGGTTCGCTCTTCCAATTTCATGTCGTCGATATCATAGGATTGCAGCTCGCCTTGCGCGACGAACACAACGCGGTTGCCGTCCACAACAGGGCGGTCGGCGGTCAATTCCAAAGCAACGGGTGATTCCGTTCCGAAGGGAAATACACGGTCGCCGTGAAAGAAATACTGCGAATGGGCCGCGACGTGGTAGTCTGTCAGCCCTTTCGAATCGTAACTGCACGGCTGCCGAGTCCCCGACGTGATGTCCACCAGAAATGCGCGGGACCGTCCACCGGGGATAACAATTGTCTGGCCGTTTGTCGCGAGGTATCCTTGCGGCGAATGGTCGTCCAGGTCGATGACGCGCAACTCACGACCCGTTTCGGCATCGACCTCGTACAACAGAGTCCCTTCAAAGGGCCAGACGCCGATGGTGAAATAGAGCTTGCCGTCTTGCAAGAATGGTGCGCCGCGCACAGGCCAAACCGATATCAATCGCTCGTTCCCGATTACCATGCGATTGGAGGGCGCGCCTTTGAATTTCCAAAGAACGTTACCTGATTCCGCCGCCAGGCAGTACAAGCAACCGTCATCGGCCCCCACGTACACACGGCCATTGGCACAGACGGGAGCAAATCGCACCGGACCATCCGCAAAGAATCGCCAGCGACGATCTCCCGATTGCAGGTCATAGGCACTGACGGAGTGATTCAGCGGCGAAGCGACAAAGACGATGCCCCCGGCAACAACCGGCTCGTAGTGCGCGTCGAACTCCAACCGCTCATCCTCCGGCCATGCCGGCTGCAACTGCGGCAATTGCCAAGACCACTGCAAATGCAATTCGTCCGGCAGCTGCTCCGTTGTCGTCGCACTCCGCGCGGTATCGAATCGCCAGGTCGGCCAATCGGTCGCCCACGTGCGGGATGCCGAAAGCACCCAGGCCGCCAGCGTTATCGTCTTTACCAAACCCAAGAATAACGTCGTTCGCTGTCTCATCGAGCTAACTCCGATTCATTTCGGTTCCATTTGGTTCAATTTCGTGCATGGGGAGAGCGTCGTGGTCGAGCTGTCCGCGCTCCATCATGATAACCAACCAACCGCGGTGATGTGAGATGGTTTCCCTAGCGCTAAAGCAAGATTACCATAGACACTCGTGTTGGCTCGAACGTGGTCGTACCCCACATTCATCACTTGACTGAATCCCCCATTTTCACGATATCCAGTGAGGACTTGCTGATGCCGCAGAAATTCGAGTCTGTCGAGCAATACCTGGCGAGCCTCTCGGTTGAACGCCAGGAGATGGTTGGCGCTATTCGCCACGTGATCCTGCAAAACTTGCCGAAAGGCTACGAAGAAGGGATCCAATACAACATGATCGGATACTATGTACCGCATAGCGTCTATCCCGCGGGGTACCACTGTGATCCACGGCAACCGGTACC
>JAGQPD010000589.1 GCA_020426865.1 Planctomycetales bacterium | reverse complement strand
GCGCATCGTTGACGGCTGTGATGTCCACGTACACCGTACCCAGACTGATATTGCTGCCACCGCCAATTCCGGTGTTGCCGTTGTCTGAAACCGAAACGTAGATGATGTCGGCATTGTCCCCGTTCAGGTTTGCCGTGGGGTGCAGGTACGTCAGGTTCGATGGGGAGTCCAGGTACCCGTTGAGGTCGGCCAGCGTGCCGGTCAGGGTCACAAAGTCCGTACCATTGGTTCCGATTGCAATGCCGGTCATCGCTGCGGCTGTGATTTCTCCGCCGGCATCCGTGCTGAGCCTCAACGTCAGGTTTCCGCCGTTGTGGTCGACGTCGCTCAAGTTGATGGCCGATAAATCCACGTTGCTCGACACATCCTCGGTGACCGAGATATCGGTGGGCAAAGATCCTGCGTTGGTCGGGTCGTCGTTGTAGGCAATAACGTCCATCACGCGCGAGTCGGTGGTGCTGGTGCCGCCGTCGCCGTCGGTGACGTGCATGGAAATGGTTCGCTGCAGCGTCGATGGGTTTTCCGAAACGCTCATAAAGGCGATTCGCGTCACGACCTTCTGCACATCCGTTGCATCGGCATCGGCGTCAAACGTCACGACAAGATCGTCGCCGACGCCGACTCCACCGCTAATCGTTGCGATTTGAATGCCATCGATCTGAATCGTGCTACCGACAACGTTGACCTGCCCGCCACCGGTACCTTCGTGCCGGACTATCAACCGATCATCTGCTTCGCCGTTGGCGGAAATGCTGGTGACGATTGTTCCGCCATCGAAATCCAGACCATCGGCATCGGTCAGCGTACCGGAAACGTCGACGAACGTGCCCGTGCCACCTTCGTTGTACGTTCCACCGCCTGGGCCAAGTGTCAACACGGGGTCGTCGTTCGTGGCCGTGATGTTGACCGTCGTGCTTCCGGTAACGGAGAGTGCTCCGGGGCTGCCCTGCGTGATCACGCTATCGCCGCCATCGTCAAACGTCCAGTCAATCTGCACACTGGCCGGCGGCGCGTCACTGCTGTTCCAATAGACGATGTTCTGCATCACGGTGTTGACGCGAGCGTTCGTGGCGTTGGCTCCGAAAGAAATCGTCAATTCGCCGCCTGTGAAGGTGTATGTGCCGACCGTCAACCCGCTGATCAGTACGTTGGCGCCGCTGGTCGTTACGGTAGTGCCGTCAAATGCCAATGCGTCGTCACTGTTAGCTCCACCGTTACGTGCCAGTGTCAAGGTCGCTCCGTCAAAGTTATCGACGCCGCTTAGCTCCTGATCGAAGATTTCGACGTTTGCGTCTAGCACGACGGCCGCGCCGTCCTCAACAAACGTCGGGTTGCCATCCAGCGAGGTCTGTCGAGCAAAGTTTTCGTACCAGTTGACATCGCCACCGCTCCAGGAGGTCGTCAGGACGTCCAGGTCGCCGTCATTGTCGAGGTCGCTTAGAGCAATGGCGTCCGGATTTCCAACTCCCGTCGCAATTGTGTTGACGGAGAAGCTCTGGCTGCCGTCATTTTCCAACCAGACAACATCGCTGGTATTCCCAAAGTCCGCGAAGGCAATATCCAGGTCGCCGTCAAGGTCCAGGTCCGACACTTGAAGCGCCCACACATCGCCGTAAGCGGAACTCAGCAGGTGCTTGGTGAAGTTTTCGCTGCCGTCGTTCTCAAACCAGAACACTTCGTTGTTGAGTCCCGACGATCCGACGAGGTCGATGTCGCCGTCCTGGTCCAGGTCGATCGCCTGGACATACCGAGCGCCGTCAGCCGTTGTCGTGACAGTGTGTTCCGTAAAATTTTGACTCCCATCGTTTTCGTACCACGCAATCGTGTCGTCACCATAGGAAGCGGTGAGCACGTCGAGATGTCCATCCTGATCGACGTCCGCGAAAGCGATCATCCTTGGTGCCAATGTCCCACCAGCCAACAGGTGAGTCGTAAAGTTTTCGCTGCCGTCGTTTTCAAACCAGTACAGGGCTCCGGCAGAGCTTCCGGACGCCAGAAGATCGACGTCGCCGTCGCCATCCAGATCCGTTGCCGCAACTCCGGTTGCGCCGCTGATTGTTGTGCTGACCGAATGCGTGGTGAAACTTCCAGTGCCGTCGTTCTCGAACCAGGCAATCTGGTTATCCGTCGTCGACGCCGACAGAATATCTAGATCACCGTCACCATCGATATCGGAAACATACACCGACAACGGTCCATCAACAGCCAGCGAAACGGTGTGTGATGCAATGAATTTTCCGCTGCCATCGCTCTCGTACCAGGTAATCGCATCGGTATTCTGATTGCCCGCAACCACGTCCAGATCACCGTCGCCGTCAAAATCACCAGCAGCAACTCCTGCCGCCGCACTCCCATCGGACGCAATCAAATTGGCTCCGCCAAAACCGCCTGCTCCGGCCACGGAAAACGTGGGAGCGTCGTTGGTGTCGTCCACATCTGTGACGACGATCGTCATGACTTCGCTGTAGGTGTTGCCCGTTGCGTCGGTGACCTGAACGGTGACATTGTGCGACGTGGCAGTTTCGTAATCCAGTTGCGAGCCGTCAGCTACGGTGATTTCGCCCGTGCTGCCGTCGATCGCGAAGCGCCCGCCGGCATCATCGGTCAGGCTGAACGTGAAGTTAGAAAGGACTTCGCTGGCGTCCCATTCCATAACGGAATAGCGAGACACACCCTCGCCGAAGTTGTACCACTTGCCGTTCGAACTGTACAGAACAACGATATCTTCTCCCGTACCTGGGTTTTGAGGTGACGTTGGTTCCCAATTCGTGTATCCCAAAGCCGAACCCGAGCTACCGCCAGTCCAGAACAAGACATCGTCTCCGGACGAATCCTGCCAGTAGAACTCGCCTTCGGTCGTCTGATCCGACGCGCCGATCCAAACGTTGACTCCCTTGTCAACGGCCATTCGCTGGACAAGATCGTTTTCATACTCCGATCGAATGCTGACCAGGTTGCCGGCCACGCCGTTCAAAAGGCTGCTCTGCGCCGTAGAGTGTGCGACGGCCCAAGACGTGATTGCGGTTGACGTCCTGTAGAATTTGCCGGTCGCCGCGTCGTAGCTGAGTGTCGAATCGCTGTTGAGGATCGTGGTGACGGCGGCGGGAATGTCGATAACGCGCACGTCGCTGATCACGGCAGCCCAGCCGTCGTCGGCACCGGCAGCAAACCGCAGCACCGTGCTGGTGGAATCGGCGGTGAACGTCATCGAACGTTGTTCGTAAACGTGGCCCGAAGTGGCCGTGTTGGTAACCGTAAAATGCTGGGACTCTCCTCCAGCGGAGGCAACCAGATGCTTTACCGGGTCGCCGCCGGTGAAATTCCCGGTCATGTTAAAGATCAACTGGTACTGACGCCCAACTTCGGTGGTCAGTGTCTGCGTGATCGCACTGGGAAAGTTGCCATCGACACGCTGCAGTTCCATTCCGACACCGCCGAGCGGCGATTCGTACTGCGAAGTGTGGGACACCTGGCCAACTTCAACCGTCCAGTCGCCAACCGTCTGCCCCTGCGTGTAGTCCGTCCATGCGCCGGTATCACCTTTCAGGAATCCACCATCGCTGACGATGTCGTTGGACAGATCCGGATCGGTCGGCACAACGTAACCGACGGACGTTCCACCCGCCGAGTTCTCTGCGATGTGCAAATCGCCAATCGGTGTACTGGACGTAAAGCCCGTGCCGGTGGCGTGCCCGATACTCAGATTGTTGCCACTGACTACATCGACGACCTGATTCGAACCGTTGAAGCCATCCATCTGCCAGTTGGCAACCAGGCCGCTTGGCAGACTGCCACCGTCGAACCTTTGCTGGTAGTTCAGCGAAATGTCGGCTTCGCTGCGGACCTCATTCCATATGCGGATGTCGTACAGAGCGCCCTGAAACGCCTCGTTCGACTGAAAAGTGCCACCCAGAGAATCCTGTTCGTTTCCAAAGACCAACTCTCCGCCGGCTTCGATCGTATTGCCGATCTCGTGACCCGTCCCCTGCTCAATCAATTCGCCGTTGCTGTAGACGGCCCAGTCGCCATTGGTGTTGTCCCACGTAATCGCAAGGTGTTGAAGCGTTCCGTCACGAAGTGTCGTGTAATCGATTCCGTTCAATTGAATATCATTGTCGGCAATGTACAGGTAGGCGTCCGTTCCTGCGAATACAAACGCGAACTCATTGTCATTCGATGGGCTCGCGTAAGAAAAGAGGGGTGTGAAGGACGTTGTGTCGTTCGTTGCGAATTGGATTTCAAGCGTTAACGATGTGAGTCCCCCGAGGACGGTGCCACCGTTGCCTGCAATCAGATACGCATCATTGCCGCCATCCGTATTCAGTTCGATGCCGCTGGATAGATCCGTTGGAGCGTTGTTGCTCGATTCGGTAATATTGTTCAGCGAGATCGTGAACGCTTCGTCGTACGTCGCCGT
>JAGQPD010000588.1 GCA_020426865.1 Planctomycetales bacterium | reverse complement strand
GCCGATCAGGATCACGAACCCGAGCATCGTCAGCACGTCCAGGCTTTGTGGCTGTTGTCCCGTGTAGCGCAGGTAGAGATCCAACAATCGCAACGCGGCAATGCCACCGACGGCACCCAGCGGTACGCTGAGGATGATCACGAACGGATAGACCCACGACTCGAAGAGCGCTGCCATCAGCAAGTACGTAATCAGCAGAGCCAGGACGACATTCCAGCGAAGTGCCATCCAGGTGTCTCTAAGTTTGTCGGCCGTACCGCTAAGTGTTACACGGTAGCCTCCGCGCAATTGACCTTGGTCCTTCAGCGGCGATATCAGCTTGTCGTCGATCAGTTGCATGGCGTCCTCCAACGCCATCGTCGGTGGCGGTGACACCTCAATGGTGACGGCCCGCTGACGCTCACGATGATTCACTTGTTCGGGACCGCTTGACATCTGGACGCCGGCCAGTGTATTGAGCGATACAAGCTCGCCTGTCGGCGTAGCAATCGGCAGTTGGTCGAGGTCCTGCGAACGCTCAACCGTTTTTTCCGTCCCCTTGATCGTCAGGTCGATCTTGTCACCGCCCACGAAATAGTCTGTGGCGTAGGCACCGTCGACCAGCGCATCGACGGCGTATCCCAATTCCGAAGCGTTCACGCCCAGCGATTGGGCGGCGATGACTTTTGGTGTGACGTGCATCTCAGGACTGGAAAGGTCCAAGCTGGGAACCGGTCGGGCTTGTGCCTCCTTGATCAACGGATCGACCGGGTTCATCAACACGCCCATCATCTGCCCGCCAATGCCGACCAGCTGAGGCAATTGCGGTCCCGTGATCTCTACCTCAACCGTCCGTCCTGCCGTCAGACCACGTTCGAAGAGACTCGATTGCTTGGCCACCAGAAAACTTCCGGGCAACTTCGTGCGGATATCCTGGATTAACGGGACCAAATCGCCGGCGCGCGTGGCGTCCGCCGCTCGAACGCCAATAAACACTTGCCGCCCTCGGGCCACATAAAAAAAGTCCGCGATCGGTGGATACTTCAGTTGTTTCGCCTCGTCGCTTTCAGGATCCACGTCCCAGTAAGGTCGCAGCTCGTCCTCAACAACCTGGCCCAACTTGACCAGTTCGTCCAAATTGTAGCCGGGTGGCGGCAGGACAATGCCAAAGACCAGGTTGCGATTGCCGGTTGGTAGGTACTCCACCTTCGGCCATAACCAGATGCTGAGGACGACCGACGCGGCTGTGAGCAGAATCACGACCGCGATGCGTCGGATCACGCCCCGTTGCGTCCAGTGATTGAGGTTCACAACGCCGTCGACAAACATGGTTCCGAAGGCATTGAAGGCGCGTTCGATTGCGTTGGTTCCTTCCTGGTGCAGCATGGACTCGCGATTGAGATTCGAATCGGTGGCGCTCAACAGCCTGGCCGCAGCCGTGGGGATCAAGGTGATCGATACGATCAGCGACAGACCAACGGCAGAACTGATCGCCAGCGCGATATCGCGACACAATTGTCCCGCCTCTTCTTCCACGAACAACACGGGTAGGAACACAGCCAACGTCGTCAACGTCGACGCCAGCACTGCGCCCCACACTTCCTTCGCGCCAACGAAGGCCGCGTCGAACGGCTGTCGTCCCAGCTGACGATGCCGGTAGATGTTATCCAACACGACCACGGCATTGTCCACTAACATACCGACCGCAAAAGCCATTCCGGCCAGGCTGATCACATTGAGTGAACGGCCCATCAGATTCAACATCAAGAAAGTGCCAATGATGCTTGTGGGAATCGCCAGTCCCACGACCAACGCGCCACGCGCGAACCAGAAGCCGCACAGCACAATCAAGGCAACGGTCATTACAAACAACCAGGGCGAAATAAAGATCGACGCCACCGCCGAAATACCGATCAAAGGCGCGAACAGAAGCGTCCGAACGCCCAAGTGCAAGAACAACATCAGCACCATCATGGTCAGTGCACTACCGATAATAATGTTACTGTTGACGAGCCCCACCGACGAATAGATGTATTCGGTTTCGTCATACACCTGAGTCAATTGCAGTCCTTGCTCACGCAGCACATCGTCATTCAATTCCGCGTTGGCGTCGCGAAGGCCAGCCATCACGTCCAGGACGTTGGCGCCGTTCTCACGGAGGACGTTGATTGCGATACTCGATGTTCCAAAGCGGCGCACCATGCCATCCGGTTTCTTGTATCCCAAACGGACCTCCGCCACGTCCTTCAGGAATACGGGAACGTTGTCCTGCACGGCCACCACGACATTCTCGACATCCTCGGGGGTGTCGAATTGGCTGAGCGTCCGTACGACGTACCGGCGCTTGTTTTCCCAGAAGTCGCCCCCCGATGTGTCTTTGTTTTGATCACGCAGTCGCTGCCGGAGTTGTGCGATGGTCAGCTGCCGGGCCGCGAGCCGTTGGGGGTCGACGATCACTTGCATTTCTTCGTCAAGTCCCCCCATGACATTCGAGTTGGACACGCCCGGTACTCGCTCGAATCTTGCCTCGATCACGTCTTCGCAGAACCGGCGAAGTTTCGCCACGTCGACATCTTTGGGAAGCAGTTCCGTAGCTGCAGGTTGTTTTTCCGCAAGTTTGCGCAGTCGCAGCATGGCCAAACCTGGGTTGGGCGTCGAGTCGATGCGAGCGAGCTCATCCTTCAACTCGGGATGGGCGACCATGAATTCGGCAATCTTTTCTTTCGACGGGCGTCGCGCGCCTAAGATGAACCACGCGATTGGCCGGTCGGACGCACTGGACGTGCTGATCACCGGTTCGTCCGCGTCTTCCGGATATTGCGGGACCTGCTGCAACCGACTATTGACTTTCAGCAGCGTCTCTTCCATGTTCGCGCCGACCGTGAATTCCATGGTAATCCGCCCCATCGAATCCATCGACTCGGATGTCATCTTCGAGACACCTTCGACGCTTTTCAGCTGTTCTTCCTGCTCTTGAATGATCTCCCGTTCCACTTCCTGCGGGCTTGCACCCGGCCACCGCGTCTCAATCGTGATGGTGGGCGTTTCGACTTCGGGGATCAACTGCATCGGCATCCGAAAGATGGCGATGAATCCGAACAACGCCAGCAGCAGCGCGCCGACGGCGACCTTGACCGGATTGTGCAGGCAGGCTTGTATTGGGTGCATACGTGTTATTTTTCCAAGGTGTTGCCGTCGCCGTCAACTTCACGGGTCACCAGGATTTCCGCCCCTGGCCGTAAGCGTTCGTTGCCGGTCACAACCACTAAGTCTCCGGGCTGAAGCTGTCCTTGTATCGCCATGTATGATCCGTCAGCAAACGATGTCTTGACGGGTACGGGACGCACCGTTTTGTCTTCGCTCACCACATAGACGATCGGAGCTGCACCACCAAGCACCAACGCGTCTTTCGGTACCAAGACGACCGTCGCAGGTTCCGACGATGGGAGCGAAACGTGGGCCAACATGCCGCCCTTCAGTTGGAGATCGCCGTCAACCTCGCGATTCGGTACGGTGACTTTCACGGGGAACGTGCGCGAGCGGACATTGGCCTGGGGAACGATCCGTGCTACCGTTCCCTCGTACGTTTCGCCCGGCAGCGCATCCAGCATTATCTCACATGCACCGCCGATGTGGATGAAGCGAATGAACTCTTCCGGTACAAACACTTCCACTTCCACCGGGTCCAATTCAATCACAGACGCAACGAGCCCTCCCTGCGTTACCCAGGCTCCTTTTTCGGTATGTTCGGCAGAGACAAATCCGTCGAATGGCGAACGGATCGTGTGTTTGCCAATGCGGTCTTCGATCGAACGAATCTGTGCGGCCTGCACGTCGAGACTGGCTTTTGCCTGAGCAATTTTTTCGACCCGGGGACCCTCGACCGCCATCGCATATGCTTGCTGGGCCGCAATGTGGGACTGTGCGGCCGCTTGATAGCCGCTTCGCGCCTCGTCGTATTCCTCCACCGAACCGGCGTTGCCCGCGCGCAGTTTTTCGGCGCGAGCCAATCGTATGCGCGCGTACTCCTCGGCCGACTCCGCTGCGATCATCTGGGCCTTGGCCTGTGCAATCTCCTCTTTACGCGTGCCATTCTCTAATTCAGCCAACATCTGTCGTCGCAGCTCAAATTCCGCCTGGGCCGCGGCCAACTCGATTTCAAGCGTCTCGGTACGAAGTTGAGCGAGCGGTTGGTCTTTCGTCACATGCTGGCCGTCGTTGACGTAAAAATCGAGGACCCGACCATCCACGGCGCTGCCCACCGTGCTCTGCCGCGCGGGCATGACCGTCGCCACGAACTGTTGTTTCGGAGTTACCTGACGTTGAACCACCTGCGAAGCGACCACTGCCGCCGGTCCCGTTTGCCCCTCGACCAACGTTGGGGATACGACAAGCGCCAGCATGGCCAACAGAAACAGACGCTTCGGCGTGCATAAATGAACAATCAATCGATACATGGTGGGTACGCCTCGGACGGGCGATCGGGGTGGGGGCTCGTATGTTGGGCAGCATGCTGCCTAGGTATCCTATACAGTATACATAGACGTCTGGCGCAGAAAAGCTGTCTCGTTGGATTCGCGTTGGCCGCGGTCGAGCGGAGCAGGAGCCAAGGACCGCAAGTGATATGGGGTAAGTGTTATGGGGGACTCCGGTGTCATTAAACAACGAATTCCTGGTGGTTTCGATCCCTTCGCTCATTGCCTGGGCGGCCTTAGCCGGCCTGGCGTCAGTACGTGTCATGGGAGCCGACCGGGTCGCCGGTCGCTCCACCGCCACTCGTTCCGAAGTTCTTGCGACCAATGGAATGGCGGCGACCAGCCAACCGTTGGCGACCTCCGTCGCGATCGATGTTCTGCGACGAGGGGGAACGGCGGTCGATGCGGCGATTGCCGCCAACGCCGTGCTTGGCTTGATGGAGCCGACCGGGTGCGGAATTGGTGGCGATATTATGGCACTCGTCTGGGATCCCGGCGCCAGGTTGCTGCAGGGGCTTAACGGAAGCGGTCGCTCGCCACAGTCGTTGACGCTGGATTATCTCCAACAACAAAACATCTCGCGCCTGCCGAAACACGGTCCGTTGACGATTTCGGTGCCGGGTTGCGTGGATGGATGGTTCGAGTTGCACGCGCGCTATGGTCGCTTGCCGATGTCCGAACTTCTACAACCGGCAATCGATTATGCTCGCAACGGATTCCCTGTCTCCCAGGTGATTGCGGATGGTTGGCGAAGTGGTGTGAAGACGCTGCACGATTATCCGGGTTTTACCGAGACTTTTGCGCCTGACGGTCGAGCTCCGGGCGAAGGGGAGTTGTTCCGCAATCCGCGACTCGCCAACACATTGGAGGCCATTGCCCGCGGCGGTCGGGAAGCGTTTTACGATGGTGATATGGCGACGGTGATCGAAGAGTCTGTCCGCCAAGCCGGTGGCTTTTTGACTCGCAGGGATCTATCGCAACATCGATCGGAATGGGTGCGACCAGTATCCGTCAACTATCGCGGCTACGATGTGTGGGAGCTGCCACCCAACGGACAAGGCATTGCTGCGCTACAGATGCTGAAGGTCCTAGAAGGATTTGACCTGCAAACGGCAGGCTTTGGAAGCTTTCGGCATTTGCATCTGTTGACGGAAGCCAAGAAACTGGCATTCGAAGACCGAGCCCGCTTGTATGCCGATCCGGCTTTTGCCAACGTTCCCGTCCATCGCTTGATCTCCAAGGAGTATGCACAGGCAAGGCGTGAACTAATCGATATGCAACGGGCGTCAGCAAAGTACCCCGCCGACACCGAATCGCTCCAACAGGGTGATACGATCTACCTGACGGTTGCCGACAAGGATCGGCAAATGGTGTCGCTCATCCAAAGCAACTATCGCGGTTTCGGCTCAGGGATCTGCCCTCATGGTCTTGGCTTCTGTCTACAGAGTCGCGGCGAGTTGTTTGATTTGACGCCCGGTCGTGCGAATTCATACGAACCGGGGAAACGTCCGTTCCACACGATCATTCCCGCGTTTGTGACGAATGACGGGCTCCCATTCCTCAGTTTTGGTGTGATGGGGGGCGATATGCAACCTCAGGGTCACGTGCAGATCTTGATGAATGTGATCGACTTCGGGATGAATCTGCAAGAGGCCGGTGACGTACCCCGCTTGCATCACGATGGCTCGAGCGAACCGACCGGTGAGCGGATGACCGATGGTGGCGAAGTGCATCTCGAACACGGATACGATGAGCAAGTGATTCGAGAATTGGTCAGTGCTGGACATAAAGTAGCATTCCGTAACGGTATCTACGGCGGCTATCAGGCCATCGGGTACGACGTGCAACACGACGTTTATCATGGTGCATCCGACCCGCGCAAAGATGGGCACGCCGCCGGATACTGACCCCCCGCCCACCTC
>JAGQPD010000587.1 GCA_020426865.1 Planctomycetales bacterium | reverse complement strand
CGCACAGGTGCCGAGACAGCTGCTATAATGCGCCGATTGTCCAGATTCGTGAGTCCCTTGTGTCGGTGAGTGTGAGTGCTTTGTGTCAGTGAGTTAACGGACCCTTCTTCGGAGTAGCGGCGACCGGAAGTCCGGATTTAGGGAGGACACGCTGCACGAGTTGGAAATTCCCGCCTTTTCTCCGTTGGACGTCGTCCGCCGCCTGGTGCCGTTGGTGGAGGATACGACTGGCGGCCCTGCCTAAAAAGGAGTTACATCGCGTGATTCAGTTGCATGCATTGCGTTGGGGAAAGCCCTACGAATCGTTAGAAGTTCAAGAGGTCGTCCATTTTCACACGGGCGAAGCGATTGCCAGGGTCAGTCAGGCCAACGGTGGGATCATCCAGCGGGACTTGCGCAAGGCGCAGGCGGCACGAGATGCATTACGTAGGATCCCTTGTCAGGAGCTTGTGGACCGCTGCCAACGGGCGGGAGAGTTGTTTCGGTCGGCGACGTTGCCGATGGGAGACGGAGAGCAGTCGCCGGACGATTTTGTGCATGCACAATCGGCCAGTACTGGATTACCCGAGCACATGTGCCGGGCGAACATCGAAAAGAACGCTTTTGTACTGTCAAATATGCGTCAAATTCTGGACGCTTTGACTCGCGGCTTGGACCTGGAGATTCTCTCCCGCGGCCACGGAGTGGAATCGCGGGGGGTTACTGTCAGCTATCTGGCACAGAGTCCTGTGTTGGGTGCGGTCCTGCCGTCGAATTCTCCGGGCGTGCATACGTTGTGGTTGCCGGCGATTCCGCTGCAGATCGGGCTGGCGTTGAAACCCGGATCGAGCGAGCCATGGACTCCGTTCCGCGTTGCCGCGGCGTTTATCGAAGCGGGAATCCCGGCCGAGGCGATCAGCATCTATCCTGGTGGTCATGACGCCGGTCCGGCACTCCTGGGTTCCTGCCCGCGAAGCATGATTTTTGGGAGTGCGGAAACAGTGCAGCAATATCACGGCAATCCCCGAGTGCAGGCGCACGGTCCGGGTTTCTCCAAAATCCTCTTGGGAGACGATGTCGTCGATCATTGGCCGGAGTACCTCGATTTGATGGTGGAGAGCGTGTACAGCAACGGCGGTCGCAGCTGTATCAACTGCTCCGGTATCTGGGCGTCGCGCCATACTCGCGAGATTGCCCAGGCACTTGCCGAGCGTCTGGGGCCCATCGACGTGAAGCCGCCTGACGATCCCGCGGCCGGGCTGGCGGCCTTCACGACACCCGGCATGGCCAGTGCCGTGTGGGGTATGATCGAAAATGATTTGCGACAGGATGGAGTCACTGACTTGACTGCCAGCTACGGGGCACGGCTCGTCGAATTCGATCGCTGTGCGTACCTGCGGCCGATGGTCGTGCATAGCGATTCTCCCGAGCGAGACGTGGTGGCAAAGGAATATATGTTCCCGTTTGTGAGCGTGGTGGAATGCCCACAACGGGATTTTATCAAACGGATGGGGCCAACGCTGGTGGGAACGTTGATTACGCACGATCCGTCGTTGATTGCGTCGGCCAGCGACGCTGTGCATATCGATCGTTTGAACATTGGTCCCCTTGCGACGAATCGATTGAACTGGTTGCAACCGCACGAAGGGAATCTGATTGAGTTTCTCTATCGATCGCGAGCCTACCAGATTGCGTCGTAAATGCGTGCAGGATCTTAATTAGTCCCGAGTCGACCATGACACCGTTTGATTTTTTCCCCCGTACGCGAATCGTCTTTGGCGTGGATTGCGTCGACACCCTGGGCGACCGTGCCGGTGAGATGGGCGTTCGTCGCGCGCTGGTGGTGAGCGACCCAGGGATCGTGGCGGCAGGTCACACCGAACGTGGCGTAGAATCGTTGCGAAAGGCGGGCATTACCACGGTCGTGTTTGATGAAGTGCAAGAGAATCCCACGACCGAGGATGTCGTGCGGGGCGTCGCCGTCGCAAAGCGACTCGAGCCGGAATTGCTCGTGGGGCTCGGCGGTGGCAGTTCCATGGATTGCGCCAAAGGGATCAACTTCATCTATTCCAATGGCGGCAGGATGGCAGATTATTGGGGTGTCGGCAAAGCATTGCGAGAGATGCTGCCGATGATCGCCATCCCAACGACGGCCGGAACGGGAAGCGAAACGCAATCGTTTGCTTTGATCTCCGACGCCGAAACGCATGTAAAAATGGCATGCGGGGATAAGAAAGCGTCGTGCCGCATCGCGATGCTCGACCCGGGATTAACGTTGACGCAGCCGCCGCGTGTGACGGCGCTGACCGGAATCGATGCGGTGGCGCACGCACTGGAGACATTTGTCACGACCAAACGGAATCCGGCGTCGATGGCCTTCAGTCGCGAAAGTTGGCGATTATTATCGACCAATTTCTCGCAGGTGTTGCAGACTCCCAGCGATATTGAAGCGCGCGGTGCCATGCAACTGGGGGCCTGTTTCGCCGGCCTGGCGATCGAGAATTCGATGCTCGGTGCGACTCACGCCCTAGCGAATCCACTGACTTCCAGATTCGGCATCGTGCATGGTCAGGCGATCGGTTTGATGTTACCGCACGTGATTCGATTTAATGCCGAGGTATGTGCCGACAGTTACAGCGTGTTGGCCGACCTGGTTGGCGTCGCAACAAGCGACTCGGCGAGGGAAAATGCCGAGCGATTAGCGGTATTCGTCGAGGACCTGGTACGGCAGGCTGGATTGCCGCAGCAATTGCGCCAGTGCAGCGTCACGGAAGACACGCTTGGCACCTTGGCTGAAGAAAGCGCCAAACAATGGACCGGTACTTTCAATCCCAGGCAGGTCGATGCGACGTCGCTGCTTCGTCTTTACGAGCGGGCCCGATGACGCCGCAGACGGCAAGCCGCAGAATTGGTGCCGGGCCGATTTGCAGCAGTTTTGGCAAATGTGTTCCGATCGGAGTTGCGGGACGGTTTCACGTCGAACCGATTCCGTACGGTCGAGGACGCTGGTGAACTCTAGGAGGTGTGTGTGCGAGCCGAAAGCAAGATTAGTCCCGACTGGTGGGACTATACCACGTTGGATGAGGCCATTCTCAACGATGCCGCACAGTTGACACCGAAGGACATGTTGCAGTTGTCGCGGGATGGTTTTCGGGTCATCTTTCACGACACGCTGGAAGATTTTTATTTAGCCGAGGCGTTGGAGTACATCCATGCCTGGCGCCAGGCGACGCCCGATACGCCAGCAGGGATCTGCGGTCCGATTGGTCCGACGGAGCAGTTGCCGTTGGTGGCACGGCTAGTCAATGAATTGGAATTGGACCTCCGTCATGCTCATTTTTGGGGAATGG
>JAGQPD010000586.1 GCA_020426865.1 Planctomycetales bacterium | reverse complement strand
CTTGGACCGGGTAGGCTCTGGGTTATCTGAGAGGATCTCAAGAGCTTCCCGAATCGTCCAGGGCGGCGATCAGTTCGGCGACATACTGGCCAACATCCTCCAGCATCTGCGGGACACTTTGGTTGCCAGTGTCAGCAACGCGGCGGACGATGGCCGAGCCGACGATCAGGCCGTCGGCAACCGGTGCCAGCCGTCGGACGTGCTCGGGCGTGCTGATGCCGAATCCGATACAGATTGGCAAGTCCGTACGAGCTCTCAGCCACGCGACATTGTCGAGCAGGTCGGCGGGTAATTCGGTCCGTTCGCCAGTGATACCGGTGACCGAAACGTAGTAGAGAAACCCGGTGGAGGTTTCGGCGATCCGCACGGCCCGTTCACGCGGCGTTGTGGGGGTAACGAGTTGGATTAGGCTGATCTCGGTTGCCTGGCAGAGTTTGGCGAACTCGGGTGACTCGTCAACCGGCAGGTCGGGCACGATGATGCCGGCCGCGCCGACTTCGCGCAGTCGTTGGACATATCGTTGCGTTCCATACCGATGGCAGATTGCATAGCTGACCATCGTTACAACCGGAGCCGAAAGGCCAGGGGCGGTGGTGCCGATCGTGTCGAAGATCTGGTCCAAACGCACGTGATGTTCCAGGGCTCGCGTATAGGACGCCTGGATCACCGGGCCATCGGCAATTGGGTCGCTGTACGGGATCCCCAATTCACAAATCGTGCTGCCGCGACCCACAAGTTCCGCCAATAGCTTTTGGGTAACTTCCAGCGTGGGATCACCAGCCGTAATGAACGGAATAAAGGCCTTGCGTTGTTGGCGTCGCAGTTCGGCGAAGACTTGATCGATAGCAGGCATGATAAGCGGTAACGGTTAACGTGAAATGTGTGGAGGACGCGGTGGATGTGGCAGTTGGCAGCCACAACACTACGATGGTGGATGTTCGCGGAGCCGCGCGATCTCTGCTGCGTCCTTGTCGCCGCGGCCGGACAGGCAAACCACAATGTGTTGTTCGGGCGACATGGTCTTGGCCAGCTCCATCGCCTTTGCTACAGCGTGAGAAGACTCGAGTGCGGGGAGAATCCCTTCGTTCGACGCCAGGGCGTCGAACGCGTCAAGTGCTTCCTCGTCGCGGCAACTGGTGTAGGTCACTCGGCCGGTATCTTTCCAATAGCTATGTTCGGGGCCGACGCCAGGATAGTCGAGGCCGGCGGAGATGGAATGTACATCGCATGTTTGCCCATCGGCGTCCTGCATCACGTAGCTGAAACTGCCGTGCAGAACGCCGGGTTGGCCGTACGTCAAAGGGGACGCATGTTGTCCAGGTTGTGCATTGCGGCCCCCCGCCTCGACGCCGACTAGTCGCACGGTCGTGTCTTCGACGAAGGGGTAAAACATGCCGGCCGCATTGCTGCCACCACCGACGCAGGCCACGACGGCATCGGGCAACCGGCCGATCCGCTCCTGGGATTGTTGACGTGCCTCGCGGCCAATGACCGATTGAAAATCACGCACGATCATCGGGAACGGGTGCGGGCCGACAACCGACCCCAGGATGTAGTGCGTGTTATTGACACTGGTCATCCAGTCTCGCATGGCCTCGTTGATGGCATCGCGGAGCGTCTTCGAGCCGCTGTGGACCGGTCGCACTTCCGCCCCCAACAACTTCATGCTGTAAACGTTCGGCGCCTGGCGCCGAACGTCTTCCGCACCCATGTAGATTACGCAGGGGACGCCAAAGTGAGCACACGCGGTTGCCGTGGCGACGCCATGTTGTCCCGCACCCGTCTCGGCGATGACCCGCTGCTTCCCCATCCGCAAGGTCAACAAGGCCTGTCCGAGCGTATTGTTGATTTTGTGAGCCCCGGTATGGTTGAGGTCCTCGCGTTTCAGCCAAATCTTGGCCCCTCCGCAATGTTCGGTTAGCCGTTTAGCGAAGTAAAGTGGCGACGGTCGTCCGACGTAATTGCCCAAGAGGTCGTCCAATTGGCTTTGAAATTGTGAATCCTGTTTCGCGGCCGCGTATTGGGAAGCCAATTCGTCGAGGGCATGGATCAGTGTCTCAGGAACGTACCGACCCCCAAACGCTCCAAATCGCCCGTGGTTATCCGGTACGTGAGCGGTTGCGGAAGAAGCTGCGGAGTTACTCATGGGAGATGGTTTTCCTCTCGGCCCACGGTCAACGTGACAGAATCCTTAATTCTCGACTGAGCAGCTCAATCGGTCAAGGCTTGTCAATCTTCAAATAGATGGTCGCCATCTTCCAGTTTGGCTTGCCAACCGACACGATAGGCGGTAAATCGGCCCACGTTCAGCTTTCGCAAATCGTAGTCGACGCGGTACATCACGTCGTCGGGAAAGCGTTGAGCAGCAACTTGCTTGCGAGATTCGTCGGCATCGTACGGGAAATAGAGGTCCCCAGCGCCGAATAGATGCAGAATTTCATGGGCATAGGTTGCCGTGGCGGTGGGGCGACCGTCCGGATAGTGCGAGAAACAAATCATCCGCTCAGCCCGGAACTGGTTCGGCACCCCAGCATAATATGCAAGGTTGTAGGACAAGCCCGGTTTGTCCACGTGAATACAGTACAGAACATTGTCGGCCCGAAGCTCTTCACGCAGCGACTGGCTGTGTGCCACGGCGTCGTCACCAGTCGCCTGGCGTATCACTTCGCCCGTCCAACGGGGATTGACAAACGTGTAGACAGGCAGCCCCGGTTCGTACGTGCCGAGCTCTTTCGTCTCATCCATGAACGTGACCCGAAATCCATGGCGCCGAGCCTGATCGCCGAGAAACTGATAGGCCTCTCGCACTTTGTTCATCGCCGCTTCGCGTTCAGCGGCGGTCCATGATGACGTTGTGTCACCGGCAAAAATGTGGCAAATATATGTCGTTCCCGACATCGTTGCCGCGCTCCCCTCGCCGCGCTTGCTCGACTGGTTCGATTTCAATCGCGGTACCATCGGTTGGGGTATTACCGGTTTTAGCGTCGTCACTTGGGTCGGCTCGGCCGAAACCGCTGGTTCGACGGTCGCCGCCGCCACACCACTAGCGGCAGCAGAAGGAGGCCAATCGGTTTCAGCACCGTCAAGCGTGTTGACGCCAAGTAGGACTCCCAACCCGACTGTGCAACGGAACAGGCAACGACGGACTGCCGCGGGAATCGACTTTGGGTTTTTATTCACACGGAGCGACGTCGCAGTATGCACGCAGGGACTCGTTTCATGATTCGATTCAGGCTTGATACGAAAAAGCCAGACAACACACAGCTACCTTTACTTATAGCTAATTCTACCGCCAAGGCAACTGACAGACTGTTAATTCCGGGTCATCGCCGGGGACTAGGAAACTGCCCCGGACGGGGACTAAGATGCGGATTGACGCGATTTTTCCAATATTATTCTATCCGTTTCCCCACTGGTTGCCGGCGACCATGCCTGAATTGCCCGAAGTCGAGACGATGCGCCGCGGGATTCTCCCGATACAAGGGACTGCGATCCATGACGTCTTGCGGCCGAAATGCCAACTGAAACCGATCCTGTTGCAGCCCTCCCTGGCCAGCTTCCGCCGCCGCGTGCGCGGCTGCATATTGGTTCGCGTCGGTCGCCTGGGCAAACGCATCGTGCTGGATTTGAATTCCGGTGATGCAATCGTTGTCGAACCACGAATGACAGGCTTGGTGTTGCTAGCCGATCCTCCGAATCGAACCCATTTGCGATTGCAGATCATGCTACGCGGCGGTGCTCATGATGCAATCTGGTTTTGGGATCAGCGTGGTTTAGGGACAGTCCGCTTATTCAATGCCAGGGAATTGATTCGTGAACTTGGCCCACAGCGACTTGGTCCCGACGCCTTGGTCGTGTCCGCCGAGACTCTGCGGGAACGGCTTCGCACTTGTCGGCGTCCGGTCAAAGTGGCCCTGATGGACCAGCAACTTCTGGCCGGCGTAGGGAACCTGTACGCGTCGGAGATTCTGCATGTTGCCCGTATCCACCCGCAGGCTCGCTGCGATCAGCTGACAAAACCCGCTTGGTTTGGGATCCACGCCGCACTACAAGATGTGTTGACCGAGGCGATTCGCTACGAAGGTTCCACGTTGGCCGACGGAACTTATCGCAATGCATTGAACCGCGACGGAGGATATCAAAACCATCATCGTGTTTACAGCCGACACGGTCTGCCCTGTCCGCGATGCCGGAATTCGACCATTGTTCGAATAGTGCAGGCGCAAAGATCGACGTTTTTTTGCCCCCAATGTCAGCGGAAAAAAAGGTAAGGGCTTGTGTACTTTCACAGTTCTCATGCCCTATAATGCACGCGGTACGTCCCTTGGTTCCCGCGGTAGACTTCAATAGGGAGGATTCGAACAAATGGCATCGAGCAGCAAACGATATGACGCAATGGTGGCGCAAGGCCGGCCCGAGTTGGATCGTCGTCAGTTTTTGGCCCGCACCACCGGTGCCGCGACCGCTTTGACGATCGGTGGAGGATGGCTGGGCGATGCCGCACTCCATCAGGCACTCGCCGAAACGACGGCTCTTCCCAGTGCCGACGCCAACCCCGAATCTGTCGTCAAAAAGCTGTTCGATTCGTTTTCCGAACAACAACGGTCCGCCGTCTGCTTCGATTGGAATTACGTCGATCCGCAACGTGGCTTGCTCCGCACCCGTGTTGCCAACAATTGGAACATTACCCCGCAATTGATCAATTCCGATTTTTATACCGACGATCAACGTGACATGCTACGAGCGATCTTTGAAGGGATTATTCATCCCGACTGGCACGAACGATTTGATCAACAGTTGACCGATGACACCGGCGGTTGGGGGCATGAACAAAGTATTGCGATCTTCGGCCAACCTGGTGACGGCAAATTCGAATTCGTTCTTACCGGCCGCCATATGACCCTGCGGTGCGATGGGAACTCGTCCGAACACGTTGCTTTCGGCGGACCGATTTTCTATGGCCATGCCGTCAATGATTCCGAATCGAACGATCATCCCGGTAACGTCTTTTGGCCCCAAGCGGTCGCGGCCAATGGTGTTTTCGATATGCTCGATGGCAAACAACGAAAACTCGCCATTGTCGAACGTCGTCCCCGCGAACAAGCGGTCGCGTTCCAAGGGACCTCCGGCAATTTCGTCGGAATTCCGGTCACCGAACTGAGTGGCGATCAACAGGCACACCTGCAAACCGTGTTGCAGAAACTGCTCGAGCCTTATCGCCAAAGCGATCGCGACGAAGCCGTCGCCGCACTGAAGGCGCAAGGCGGATTGGAGAAATGCCACCTCGCATTCTATAGTGACGGCGATATCGGTAGCGACAAAGTCTGGGACAATTGGCGCCTGGAAGGTCCCTCGTTTGTCTGGTACTTCCGCGGCGAACCTCATGTCCACGTCTGGGTAAACGTCGCTGACGATCCATCGGTGAAACTGAACGCGTGATGCTGGAAGAACGCACGACGATGGCTTGAGTTACGAGTATGTTGTTGCTATTCGAACGGCATCCACCTGAGACAAGACGCCGCCCACGTCGGTTATCCCGATGGGCGGCGTTGCTTTTGGTGATCGCGGTGATCATGCGGTCGGGCCATGTTTGGGCTCAACCCGCCACCCCGTCTACGCTGCAACAGGAGTCGCTGACGCTCAAGGACGGCACGCAATGGAATGGATTGATCGTTGGCGACCCCGAGCGGGACGCATTCCTGGAGGTCGTGCAGATTGTCCGGCCCGCCGGCGAGTCGATGTACGTAATCGTTCATCCGTTGGCTCGGTCGGAGATTGCCGGTTACCAGCGCGTGTCGGCGGAGCGACGAACGGAGTTGCAGGGAGAGGTGGATCGGTTTCGCAGCCGATCGCGCATCGAGCAGCGGCGGATGGACGAGATTCAATTGCAGGCTTCGCCCAGTAGCGATCACGAGTCGCTCAGCTTGCCGTGGTCCTGGCAAGGTCGCTGGTTTGACGTGACGAGCGCTGCCGATGAAGAATCGACACGCCGAGTGATCGTTCGATTGGAACAATTGTTTCGCGCATTTCAGGGAATTCTGCCAGCGAATGTGACGCCAAGTAGTCGCCCGAAAATCGTGCTGTTTCCAGAAGCAAGCGAATACCGGAGATTCTTGAGTGAGCGAGCTGGCAATGTCCATAATCTGGCCGTCTTCCTGCCGAAGCAGAACCTGGTGGTTGCCGTCTCGCAATTTGGCGAAATCAGCCGTCGGTTGCAGTTGGCCCGCGAACACAATGAACGCATTGCGACGGAATTGGAGGAATTCGACCGGGCACTTCCCGAACAGATGAACCTGATGATGCGCCAGTTAGAAGATCGCGGCTACGATCGGGCCGCCATCCGCGAAGAAGTCTCTCGCCGACGTGCTGCGTGGAAACGTTTGTATCAGCAAAGGCTCAACAGACTGAATCAAGCCCGACGACGAAACGATGCTGAATTTGACATCGCGAGTCGTGGGATGTTTCGCCGGTTGTACCATGAAGCCTTCCATGCGTATCTAGAAAACTACGTCTTCCCCAGCGATCAATTCGACGTTCCTACTTGGCTGAATGAAGGTCTTGCACAGGTCTTTGAGTATGGCCAATTGGAGGATGCAACGCTACGAGTCGATGCGGCTCCTACGGAGTTGGCCACGAAGCTGTCGCAGGCGATCCGCGACGGAACGGCCTTGTCGATCGCCGCACTCCTACGGACCGATTCTCGCGATTTTTTGGCGGCTCACGGCGATTTCGATTCCCTCCGACACGCCGAAATGGCGTACCTTGTCGCCTGGGGCGTCGCCCACGATCTGGCCTTCGCCAATCGACCAGACTTCTGGACGCGACTGGCGTCCTACGTGACCGTTCGCAATCGTACGAGCCTAGCCGATCGCTCCCTTGACGTTATCACACGCTTCGAACAGTGGGTCGGCCAACCGATCGATGAATTTGAACGAGATTGGCGCGATCGTATGTCCCAATAGGGGGCACGATGCACCATCGCATTCCTCTCGCTAGTAACGGTAATGCTTGATCGTTTCGCCGAGCTCCCCGATCTGCGAGAGGGCATCGATGCCGATCTGTAAGTGGACGTCCGACCAATCTCGCGTTACCAGTCGATCGCTCTTCTCCGTCTTCACCCCCTCTGGCGTCATCGGCAAATCCGAGACAAGGAGCAACGCCCCACGAGCGATCTGGTTGTGGTGCCCCACGACAAATATCGTTGCCGTTTCCATGTCAATCGCAATCGCCGTCATTTCACGAAGTTGCTTCTTGAATACTTCGTCATGCTCCCAGACGCGTCGGTTCGTTGTGTATACCACCCCCGTACGATAGTCCAATCCGCGTTCGACAAGTTTTTGCGAGACGAATTTGTGTAGCTTAAAGGAGGGAAGGGCAGGGACCATCGGATGCAAATAGTCGTTGGATGTCCCCTCCCCCCGAATCGCCGCAATCGGCAGGATGAAGTGGCCGATTTCCGTCGACTGCTTCAGACCACCACATTTGCCCAAGAATAAGACCGCCTTCGGCTGCCTCGCCGTCAAGATGTCCATGATCGTCGCAGCGTTTGGCGAGCCAATACCGATGTTGACCATCGTCAGCCCATGGTCATTCGTCGTCGATGGCATCGGACGACCCTGTCCTTGAATGGAACATTGGAACTTCCGTGCAAAACTCTCGAGGTAATTCTGGAAATTTGTCAGCAATACGTAGTCGCCAAATTCTTCCAGTGACGTGCCCGTATACCTCGGAAGCCAGTCTCGAGCTAACTGGTACTTTTCGACCATGCAAGGTTCTCCATCGACTAATCTTTGCCCGGCTGACCGTGTTACCCAGCTGCCCCCAGCTGGATGGCCTATCGGCTACGGCTGGGTCCGCCGCGTAACTCATATCCGCCATGGAACTTATCTGCGGCGCAGCGCACAGACACTACAAGATGAAGTCTACCATGTTTCAGCGTGCGGTTTGATATCGATATCCTTGATTGCCCTGGCAACCTCCCGGCCAGAGGCCCGGAGCGCCGATGGATCGACAGAGCCCACGTCACACGAAACTCGGCGTTCAAAGGGCCGAAGGCCCAACACAGCCCCTGCGGGTGGCAAAGCCACCGGTGACGTACCCACCCCTGCAACCCAGGCTTGATCGGATGATGCACAAGTGGCACAGTCTCCACGGGGAACCGCAATACCTCGAACCACATAGTATTCGTCTCGAATGCACGACGGCAATACCTCGAACCACATAGTATTGGTCCACTCGAGCACGGCGGATTCGATCAAGGCACGACCATGCGCATGTTTTGGACGAATTGTTGCAACCAACTGGCCACCGGGGAACGTGTGCCGGGGTCATGATTGGTTGCCGGTAACTCGTGTGTTGTGGGAGTAACATCCGAATCGGCGGACGACGCGGTGAGTTGCTGACTGCCGCACGGACTGGCGGAGGCTGTCGGTTGGTTCTGGCAATCGGCCATCAGGCGGGCTCGTAACCTGACGTCGTGGCGGATCAAGACGGGAACGTACATCAATCGTGGATTTTACGTCGCTGTGGCCTAATAATTCCGCCCGTTCCATGCCGGCTCGCCGGCTTCGACCTGGGACTTGAGAAAGGGGACGGCCTCCTGTTCGGAGAAGTGCAGGATGCAGGATGGTCAATTTGGTGAAACTTGGCAAGTTTGCCAAACCAGATAGGTGTCCAGTCATTCTGGGTTGATTTAGCGCGAGGGGGGCATGACAAACCTCCGGCGCAGCCGCGAGAATGTATTTCCGTACACGGGACATATACCGGTGTGAGTGTACCGCAGTTGTCACGACCGTCAACCCCTCGCGTCCCTGCGGCGCCAAAAAAACCGCCAGCCCCCCAAGAACGCCAGCAAATCCCTGATTTTTGACTGAACACTTGTCAGATCAACGCCTATCGGCAATAAATGAGGGATAAGTAACGGATAAGTCCCGATGGACTTATCGCCGATTCGGCAATAACACCCGCCCTGAGGGCTTATCGCCGGGCCGTCCGGTATTAATCAAGTTCTGTGGGCAGGCTGTACGTCGGAGGAGATTCACTACGGCAAAGAGACTGAAACTGACGTGGAACGTTCCGCCATGGGCTTACACGCGACAACTTTGGTCGCAGCTCAACCATATCTTGAATCCGGCGTCACTCGTCCGGATTGCGATTGGTGCGGCAATAGTGTCTGCGGCAATCATCGCTGGTTTCAAATGGGCGTTTCCACAAATGGTCCTTCCGAACCTCTGGCCAATCGCATTCGCGCTTCCAGCAATCGTGCTGATGCTTGTCGCGCAGTTTGGTATTTTGACTCTAATTCCGCCAACAGTGACGATACGTGCCGACAAAATACTTGTGCAACACGGCCAATCGGCCACGATAATTGACGCCAAAACCGTAACGGCAGCATACCTGACATTTCATCCTGAGGACCGAATTCGACTGCGAATCTGCTACACTAGCAAATCGAAAAAGAAATCGCGGGTGATCGGAGTTCCGCCGACAGTCGACTTCAATCGTCTGTCCGAAATGTTGCCGATCGCCCCTGTGGTTCGTGATGCACGACATCGTTCACTCACGCAACAAAGCCCACAGAACCATGCGGTGAACGGGAGCCGCCG
>JAGQPD010000585.1 GCA_020426865.1 Planctomycetales bacterium | reverse complement strand
TTTTCTTATCTGAAGAGTAATCTGGAGGATGACGAGAAGGCTCGTCTGGTTCAGACGCTGCTTTCCGATCGCGCAGACGAGATTCCTTCACTGGTGCGCACCCATCCCGGGACTGCCAGTGCGCAGGGCGATCAAGTACAGAGGGCTGTTCCACTCGATGTCGTTGTGGAGGCAGAAAGAATGGAGCAACTCGACGTGCTGAAAATCGACGTCGACGGTTTTGATGGCAAGGTGCTGATGGGCAGCCACAGGTTGCTGGACCGATGGAAGCCTGCCGTGATCTTTGAGTGGGATCCCTACTTCTGCCAGAAAACGGAAAACAGCTGGACTCGGCACTTCGAGTTGTTGGTCGAGCATGGCTATGACCGCTTTTTGTGGTTCACCAAATATGGCAATTTCAGCCATCCGATGACCGGCTATGATGCGGTGGCCGTCGAATTGCTGGCGCAACTCTGTCTTTCCGGTGCCCATGATTTCAACTGGCACTACGATGTGGTTGCATTGCACCGAGAATCACCGATCGACCCGCACGCGTTGTCAATGGCACGTTTTGCCAAGCAGCGCAGGTCATGGTTCTGAACGATTGCACCATGTTCGATTGCGTTGCTGGCACTGAAAAAAGCTGATGCGCATCCTCTACGCCAGCGAACGCCCACCTTATCCCTGTTTTCTGGGCGGTGCGGCCCGTTGTGCCCATCGGTTGATGCAGTCGTTGAGCGAGGAGTTTGCTGTCGACTGCGCTGCGGTGGGTTCGGCGGAGTATGCGGTGACCCCCTGGGGGCACCCACCGCCTGAGGAGCATGCAGCGCTCGGCATTCGATCTGTGGCGCAGCCGAGTGGCGTGATCGACTGCGGCTATCCGGTTCAGCTGTTGCCCGATTTCTTCGATGCGCTGGAATCGTTCATCGGCCGGTTTCGGCCCGATCTGATCTGGGCACAGTTGGAAGGCGCGCAGCAGGTGCTGATGCTGGCCCGGCGCTTGGGCATCCCTGGCGTGCTCTACGTGCATGATGCCGAAACGGCGCCGAACGAGCTGAAAGCTATGGGACGACTTGGCTGCCATGTGGTTTGCAGCAGTGAATTCCTGGCGAACAAGGTGGAAAGGATCATCGGGCGGCCGGTGCAGGTGGTCTATCCTGCGTCGGACTGGTATTTCGGCACCCTGGGAGACCCGCAGGGCTCGGTGTTGATGATCAATCCGGTCAAGGTCAAGGGTGTCGAGACCCTGCTGGAAATCGCGCGCCGGCGGCCCGAAGTGCAGTTTTTATTGCTCGAATCCTGGAAACTCGGCGAGTCGGCACTGCACTCGCTGCAGGCGCAACTGGCGGCCTTGCCGAATGTGCGCTTTCACCCGCGGGTGTCGGACATGCGTGCCATCTACCAGCAGGCACGCCTGCTGCTGGTGCCTTCGACCTGGGAGGAGGGGTTCGGCATGGTCGCGGTCGAGGCGCAGTCCTGCGGCATTCCGGTGATTGCCAGCGCGCGTGGCGGTCTGCCGGAGTCGGTCGCAGAGGGGGGCTTGCTGATTCAGAACCATCTCGACATCGATGCCTGGCTGCAGGCCCTCGATCGGATTCTCGATGATCCAGACCAGTACCGGCAGTGGCGTCAGGCGGCCCTGGTCCATGCCCGGTCGACCAGGTTCACCCCGCGCGACTGTGCCCAGCGCTTTCTGGCCGCCTGTCGGGCGCCGCTGCCGAGCATGGGGCCCTTCGCGCGCGGCAGACGCTGGCTGCTCGACCGAATGTTACGGCAACGAGGCTGAATGGCATGGACAGAAAAAAGCGGCTTTCTCTGTGGGTTGCGGTGGCCATGCTGGCGGCTGGCTGTTCCGAACAGCGCCGGGCGCCACTGTTCGAAGAGGTCACCGAAGCCGCCGGTCTTGCTGCCTACGTCGGCATGACCCACGGTGTGGCCTGGGGCGACTTCGATGGCGATGACCGGCCCGATCTCTACGTGACCAACCACCTCGATGCGCCGCTGCTGTTTCGCAATCTGGGCAACGGCAAGTTCGCTGAGGTGACCCAGAGCCAGTTCGACGCCGCCGATCTGGCGGGCGACAAGCATGGCGCCCAGTGGGCCGATTTCAACAACGATGGCCAGCTCGACCTGATAGCCACTGATATGTCGGGATCGACGCACTACAAAAGGCACCTCATCATGGGTGATCTATCCGACGAGTACTGGTTCATGGACACCTCGCAGCCGCGACAGATCCGACGCAACAGTCTCTTTGTCAACGTCGGACACGGACATTTCATAGAGGCTGCTTGCCTGGCCGGTGTCGCGGATACCGATTGGACTTGGTCGCCAAAACTTGGTGATCTCGATTGCGACGGGTTCGTCGACCTGTTTATTAGCAACGGCATGACACGGGACTGGCTTAACAGCGACTTGATCGCCCAATCCGAACGAGAAGGTCGCTTGGTTACCGAGGACGATTCGGAGCTGCGACGTGATACGAATTTCGCCTTCCGGAATCGGGGTGATCTGCGATTCGACAATATTGGAGAAGCCTGGGCCCTGGCAGAGGCACGCGTCGGGTTCGCCGCGGCAATGGGGGACCTCGACAACGATGGCGATCTGGATCTCGTCGTAAACAACTTTGACGAAGAACCAAGCGTATTGCGCAACGACCTCGAAGTTGAAAACCGCGTGATCGTGCATTTGTTGGGCGACCGTAGCAATCGCCATGGGTTGGGGGCAATCGTCACGGCATCATCCGGTGAATGGCAACAGGCACAATACGTCACGGCATCCCGCGGCTTTATGGCCAGCGACACTCCAGTGGCACATTTTGGCTTGGGGGCGTTTTCGAAAATTGACCAGTTGACGGTCCGCTGGCCAAGCGGGATTCAACAGACGATCAAAGACCTTGAGGCAAACTACGCTTACACAATTCGCGAAGGGGAAGCGGTAACCGTCCGCCAAGATAGTGCGTCTCTCAACAACGCGCCGCCCCACCCCCCCCTGTTCGTTCGCAATCATCAGCTTGCAGCTCGTCATGTCGAACAAACCTATGACGACTTTGGGCAACAGCCTTTGCTCCCCCGTAAGCTTTCGCAACTCGGCCCTGGGCTCGCCGTTGCCGACGTAAACGGTGATGGCGTGGAAGACCTCTTTGTGGGCGGGGGGACAGACTCACCGGGCAGCTTGTGGGTTAGTTCTGGAAACAGTTATCAGGACTCGCATGCCGAGTGTTTCGCCGAGCATCGACTCTGTGAAGATATGGGTGCGATATTTTTTGATGTCGATAATGATGATGACATGGACCTGTATGTGGTCAGCGGCGGGGTCGAGTGTTCGCCGGGCTCGGAATTGCTACGCGACCGTTTGTATTTGAATTCCGGGAACGGACAATTCGTATTGGCGCCCACCGATGCACTCCCGGACGTGCGCGACAGTGGCGGATGCGTCGCGGCATGCGATTACGACCACGATGGTGATATCGATCTCTTCGTCGGCGGTCGTACCGTGCCGGGCAAATACCCTCTGCCGCCAACAAGCCGATTGCTTAGAAACGAAACCGATGCCGACTCGAACATCATACGGTTTGTCGAGGTAGCGGCAGGTCTGCCAGCCAGTTTGACCGCATCGGGGATGGTCACGTCGGCAGTATGGTCCGATGTTGACAACGACGGGCATTCCGATCTGCTGGTGACGTATGAGTGGGGACCGATCCGGTGCTTTCTCAACAAACAGGGGGCCTTGACCGAGGCAACAGTGGACGCGGGGTTGTCTGATGTGCTTGGTTGGTGGAACGGTATCACGGGGGGCGATATCGATAACGATGGCGATATGGACTTCGTCGTGACCAATTTCGGGTGGAATTCACCGTACTTCGCTGCCCGTGACCAGCCGCTGTCCATCTATTACGGTGACTTCGGACATAACGATCGCATGCAGGTCGTGGAGACCATGCGGTCAGCCGACCGAGATCTCCCGCTGCGGCGAAAAGAAATGCTCCAGTCTCAACTGCCCTTTATTGCCGATCAGGTCCCGACCTATCATGACTACGCGATGGCAAGTATCGACACCATCCTAGGCGAATCCGTCGTCGCGGACGCGAACGTGTTGTCGGTGAACAACTTGTCGACCGGCGCGTTGATCAACGACGGCACCGGCCGATTTCACTTTCAACCGTTCCCCAGATTGGCACAGGTCGCCCCGTCGTTCGGCGCTCAGCTCGTAGACGTCGACGACGACGGATTCTTGGATGTCTATCTGGTTCAGAATTTTTCCATGCCCAACCGAGATATCGGCCGCACTTGTGGCGGCGTTAGCCAGTTGTTAATTGGAAACGGTGACGGTACGTTCCAACCTATGACGCCCGCAAGCAGTGGATTGATTGTATCGGAAGATGCACGAAGTGTAATCGTGACCGATGCAAATCGCGATGGTTGGCCCGATTTTGTCGTCGGGGTCAATAACGATCACACGCAACTTTGGGAGCGACGTTCGGAATCTGCATCTACGCCCGCCGGTGAGCTCGAACGGAAAGGGGCACTCGTCCGCTTGTCGGCGCCGGACGCGATTAAGATCGGTGCCAGAGTTACTGTAAGGCATGCTGACGGGCGCACGCAATCACGTGAAGTCCACTGCGGAGAGGGTTATTTGAGCCAATCAACGCGCGATTTGTTCTTCACGGTCCTTCCATCGCCCGTGCAGCAGATCGAGGTTCGCTGGGCGGACGGCCAGTCGTCTGTTAGCGACGTGCAAGATGGCCGGTTTCCCGCGATCATCACCCGATAAGACGTTCGCTACGGGCGAAGATCTTCCGGTATCTGGGGAGTCGCCCCGGCTTGCGAACAGACATAAGACGCCAGGCGACTTGCACGCCGATTGATGGTGTGCAACGGTTCGTCACTTAACAGGCCCATGGCCAATGCCGCGGTGAAGGCATCGCCCGCCCCGACGGTGTCGACAACTTCGGTCGGAATGCCTACCGATTCGTCGAGCTCGGAGCCACGCAATAGCACCGCACCGTCGGAACCGCGAGTAAATGCAATACATTGTAGGCCATAACGCGTCTGCAGCTGCCCCAACGCATCGTGCAGATCCCCGTGGATGCCGCAAAGCTGCATGAGTATCGGCAACTCCTCGTCGTTTAGCTTCAGCACGTTTGCCAATTCCAACGACCGGAGGATTGTCTCGGTGGTGTAGAATGGCGGACGAAGATTGATATCGAAGATGCGGACGGCACTGGAAGAAGTTGCCGCCACAAACGTCTGGATGGCGTCTCGCGACCTGTCCGAACGTTGCGCCAGAGTACCAAAGCAAACCAGGTCCAACGACCTGGCAATGTCCGTCCACGCGTTATCGCACACAAAATTGTCCCAGGCCGTGTCGGCGGCGAATTCGTAAGTAGGCTTTCCTTGGCTGTCAAGATGAACCGTGACGGTTCCTGTTACTTCATCAGCGGACCTTACCTGTGTGACATCGACGTCGTGCGACACGAGTGATGAAATTGCTCGCTGCCCCAAGTCATCCTTACCTACGGCGCCGACCATGAACACGTCCGCAAACGGCTTGGACAAGGCCGCGGCCATGCAGGCAAAGTTCGCGGGAGCACCTCCGAATCTCGGGCCATCAGGAAAGACATCCCAGAGAATTTCTCCAAGGCCGGCGATTCGCTTCCGCGGATTCAATGTTCCTCGTACTCCCTTTTGCTGGCGAGCCTGTTTGCGTAAGATTGTTGTCTGCATCGGCAAAAATGTGGCCACAGACGCGGGCGTCGAATGCCCGACAGCCCCTGAATTGTAGTGGATTGCGATTGGCCGCGAAACAGGGTGCGACAGACATGGGCCGGACAGCGCTACGTTCCGTCACGGCTGTGTTGCGTCACGGTCGAAAGAAAGAAATCAATGTCGAAACCAATCAGAATCGCGGTCGTTCTTCTGTTCACTACCTTGATCAGTGCATCAGGCAAGGAGCTCTACGTATCGCCAGACGGCGATGACGGTAACGATGGTACCGCTAGCGCTCCGCTGCGCACGTTCAAGGCGGCACAGCTTCGGGCGAGGGCAGATGAAGCTGCGGATATCATCTTTCGACGTGGAGTCTACTACTTACCAGAAACGATTGTGCTCACGGTCGAGGATTCGCATAGGAATTTCTCTGCGTTTCGCGGCGAACCGGTGGTCATCAGCGGTGGTCAGCGGCTCATGCTATCCTGGCAAAGCTACCGGGATGGGGTGTTTCAGGCAAACACTCCTCCCGGGACGGAAATGGACCAGCTGTTCGTCAATGGGCAATTGCAGCATATGGCGCGATATCCCAACTTCGACTCGACGGCACGCCCGTATAACGGAGCTGCGGCAGATGCCTTCAGTCCACAACGCGCTGCGGCGTGGGCCAATCCTCGGGGAGGTTACGTTCACGCCATGCACCGCGCGCATTGGGGCGGATACCATTATTTGATCACGGGCAAGAATGAACTTGGTGAAGTTACGTACGAAGGTGGCTGGCAGAACAACCGACAGATGGGAATGCATCCCAACGACCGAATGGTAGAAAACATTTTTGAAGAGTTGGACGCGCCGGGCGAATGGTATCACGACAACGCGACATCGACACTGTATTTCTATCCTCCGGAGGGCATGGACCTAGCGCATGCGTCGATCGAGACCGTACGATTGCGACATCTGATCGAGATTCGTGGTGACCGCGACGATCCTGTCCGAGGAGTGAATCTTCAGGGATTCGTCATGAAACACGCGTCACGCTCATTCATGGAAGTGAAGGAGCCGCTCTTGCGCAGCGATTGGACCATTTACCGCGGTGGTGCCGTTCTTTTTCATGGAACGGAAGACTGCACCGTCGCGAATTGTGAATTCGACCAATTGGGTGGCAACGCCATATTTGTGGATAAATTCAATCGCCGTGTGGGGATTAAATCGTGTGACATTCATGATACAGGGGCAAGTGCGATTGCCTTCGTCGGCGATCCGACATCGGTCCGCAACCCGTTGTTCGAATACAACCAGCGACAGTCGTATCAGCAGATCGACAAGACTCCGGGGCCGAAAGACGAGAATTTCCCGGCCGATTGCACCGTCGAGGACTGCTTGATTCGCCATGTCGGGGGCACCGAAAAACAGGCGACCGGTATCCAGATCTCAATGTCGAAGCGAATCACGGTCCGGCACTGCTCGATCTACGATGCATCCCGCGCCGGGATAAATATCAGCGAAGGAACATTTGGCGGTCACTTAATCGAACACTGTGACGTGTTTGATACGGTACGTGAGACGGGTGATCACGGGAGTTTCAATTCATGGGGCCGTGACCGGTTCTGGGGCCTGCAGGATGCACCACACGATGAGCTTCCGGAGTTGGCCCGACTTGACGCCAGCGATACAACGATCCTTCGTAACAATCGCTGGCGCTGCGACCACGGCTGGGATGTAGATCTTGACGACGGTTCGTCGAATTTCGAGATCTACAACAACCTGTTCCTCAACGGTGGTCTCAAGCTGCGGGAAGGGTTTCATCGCCGCGTCTACAACAATATTGCAGTCAACAATACACTGCATCCGCATGTCTGGTATGATAACAGCCAAGACATTGTCACCGGCAACATTTTCATGGGAGCATATCGACCCGCCGGCGGGATGCCGGATGGCAAATGGGGAAAACAAATCGATCGCAACCTTTTCACAACGAGCGATGCCGATCGCGATAGGTTTCGGCAACATGGTTGCGATGAACATAGCGTCGTGGGAGACGCAATGTTCGTCGACGCCGAACGCGGCGACTATCGCGTCCGCAATGGATCACCGGCTCTCTCGATCGGCTTCAAGAATTTTCCTATGGACAGCTTCGGCGTCCTGTCAGCGCCGCTCCGCGCGAAAGCTCGCAAGCCGCAACTCCCTCAGTTGGAAACGAAATAGACTAATGGACAGCTCGCAAGACGAAACCGATCAATCCCAGATCAGGCGGCGCCGGCGGGTGCTCGATGCTTATTTCCCTTGCGATGTCGACGTGCACCGTTTTTGGCGGATGTGGGGCGATGCCGGGACGGCTTGCCTGGTTTACCTTTGCGCCAAGGGCGAGGTTTCTGATCGCCCGATTTCGATCGCCACTTGGCCGATTTGAACACAACTTCTTCGGTAGGCTCAAATCCTTCGACAGTCGGTTCCACTTGGATTGCGAGTTTTATCAGGCGTTCGATTTGGCGCAATAGCCCGTGTTCGTCACCCGCACAGAACGAGATGGCGACGCCATCGGCACCCGCCCGTGCGGTTCTGCCAATCCGATGGACGTACGTTTCTGGCACGTCGGGCATATCAAAGTTGACGACGTGCGAAATATCGTTGACGTTGAGTCCTCGAGCGGCAACGTCCGTGGCCACGAGAATCGGCGGATTCTTGCTCTTGAATTGCGCCAGCGACCGGGACCTCGCGGATTGGCTTTTGTCACCATGGATGGAGACGGCGCGCAGCCCCGCCTTGTCGAGTTGCTTGGCGATCATATCGGCGCCAGCCTTCGTGCGGCTGAAGACGAGCGTGCGGGATCGCGGTATTTCGGTAAGTAGTTGCACCAACAGTTCGGACTTGCGTTTGCGATCGACAAAGTGGACCGATTGCTTGATCTTATCGACAGGTGTCGAGGCAGGGCCAATCTGAATGGTGGCCGGTTGATTCAGCCAGCGTTGTGCCAACTGCCGGATTTCGTCGGGCATGGTGGCCGACAGCATCAATGTCTGGCGATTGGTGGGCACTGCAGCGATGATCTGTTCCAGTGCAGGGAGAAAGCCCATGTCGAGCATCTGGTCGGCTTCATCGAGGACAAGTATTTCAATCTGCGACAGGTCGATATGCCCTTGCCCCATCAGGTCGAGCAAACGGCCCGGGGTTGCTACCAGTGTATCGACGCCATCGCGTAGGTCACGCACTTGGCGAAACTGTGACACGCCTCCATAAACAACTGTATGCCGCAACGACGTGAACCTGCCATATCGCGACAGACTATCAGAGATCTGATCGGCCAGTTCCCGTGTCGGCGCCAGGACCAAAGACCGCAACGGTCGCCAAGGTCTCGCCGGCCGCTTCCCTCCCCACCGATTTCGCTTCTTGGGTTTCGGGACATGTCTTTGTTCTGGCGGCAAGGACGCTTGTAGGCGTTCAAGCATGGGCAGCGTAAAGGCGGCCGTCTTGCCCGTCCCTGTTTGGGCGCAGGCCATCAGGTCACGTCCCTGTAGAACGACCGGGATCGCTTGCGCTTGAATGGGAGTCGCAAATTCGTAATTCAAAGCGGTTGTAGCGCGCAAGATGGGCTCGGATAGTCCGAGATCAGACAGATTCTGTTTCACTTATTCATTCCTTAAGGAGATTGACAATGCCGACCAACATCCAGCGGAGGTCGAGCACGCGCGAAGCCCACGGCATGGCAACGGGAAATTCGCGACGAGGAGCAAGAATGTCAATCCGGAAAGAGAATGAAAGCGGTCAGGCCGACTTCATTTAAATTCAAGAGACTTCATCCGGCATGAACCGGACTGCCGGCAATGCGCGCAAGGTCTTACTCCCTTACATTATGTGGCAGCATAGCAGAGCCGAAATACCGTACAAGCCCAAATTTGCCAAACCTATCCCCGAACCTCCCCCAAAAAAACAGCGCACCGACCTCTGGCCCTACGGATTACCCGGAATATCCACAATTCGCCAATTCATGTGCGAATTCCCAAAATCAGAAGGGGCAATTCGTCGGCACATGCCGAATACCTCGAGGTTCGAGGTATTCAGGCCGCTAGCGACGAAATTCTTCACGGCTTCTTCATGGAAGTTGTGCATGATTCCTTGTTGTTTTTTGATCTGTTAGTCTATCAGGGGAGCGATCGCCTCGACCAAATCGCCTCGACCAACACGATTGGTGCAACACGGGGTCTCCCGCCGGTTCGTCCGTCATCGAGGACTTGGTGTTAGTGCCGTACATGAGACTGACCAGAAATAGGGGAATGAAAACGATGTTCGACCTAGGACGCATCAGAGAAGCTGTAAAATATGAGGGTGGTGTCAGTCGCCGGTTGTTCGTTGCTTACGGTGGCGCATTGGCTGCCTTGCCGACTCTGGCCCGCGCTTCGCAATCAGACGCCAACATGTCGTTTTCGTCCAATCCGTTTACGTTGGGTGTTGCGTCGGGCGATCCGGGGGCGCAGCAAGTCGTACTGTGGACACGTCTTGCTCCGTCACCGACCGAACCAGGGGGCGGGATGCCCAATCGAGTGGTGAGCGTGAACTGGGAGATAGCGACCGACGATTCCATGCGTTCGGTAGTCGCCAAGGGAACGGAGTTCGCCACGCCGCCGTTGGCGCATTCTGTGCACGTGGAAGTGAATGGGTTAGAACCGGGGAGATGGTATTGGTACCGATTCCACGTCGGTGACGCCGAGAGCCCGATTGGCAGAACCCGTACCATGCCTGCTCGAAATGCACTCCCCGGCGAACTGCGTTTTGCATTCACGTCATGTCAGAATTACGAGCAGGGCTTGTTCACAGCGTATGAACACATGGTCGAACAGGAATTGGATCTTGTGTTCCACTTGGGCGACTACATTTACGAATATGAAGCGGGACGTGGCGGCAAAGTGCGAACACACATTGGTAACGAGATCAATAGTCTCGACGATTACCGCATTCGCCATTCGCAATATCGAACCGACCCGTTGCTGCAGGCGGCCCATGCCCGCTGTCCGTGGTTTTTGACGTTCGATGATCATGAATTCGATAACAATTGTGCCGCCGATATTTCAGAAGAGCCCCATATTGACCCCGCCGATTATCTCATTCGTCGGGCAAACGCTTACCAGGCCTACTATGAAATGATGCCATTGCCGCGTCGTTGCCTCCCCCAGGGCCCAGACATGCGATTGTTTCGCCGAGCGTCATTTGGCCGGTTGGCCGACTTTATGGTGCTTGATACTCGACAGTATCGCACCGACCAGCCCAATGGTGATGGCAAGAAGCCACTGAATCAGTCGGCCTTGCTGCGAACGAATACGTTGCTGGGAGCCAAGCAAAAGAATTGGCTCAGTCGTGGCCTCGTTTCTTCGCAATCATTATGGAATGTGCTCGCCCAACAAGTCATGATGGGAATGGTCGGTTTTCCCAACCAAGATTCGCCGCTGGTGTATTCCATGGATCAATGGCCCGGATATGCGTCCGAGAGAATGGAATTGATGCAGTTTATGGCTGACCGCCGTGTCCCCAATCCCGTCGTCCTGACCGGCGATATCCATTCAAATTGGGTCAACGAACTGCGCGTCGATGATCGTCGGCCGGAAACAAATGTCATTGCGACCGAGTTTGTGGCAACGTCGCTTTCGTCTGGCGGCAATGGTCCTGAAAATCCAGCGGGACTCGGCGAAATCCTGGCCCATAACCCGTGCGTCAAGTTTCACAATGGCGAGCGGGGTTATGTTAGCTGCACGGTTACACCCGAACAATGGCGCGCCGACTATCTGGTGGTGGATGACGTTTTGAAACCAGGCGGCAAGGTGTTTCCACGTGCCTCGTTCGTCGTCGAGTCGGGGAACCCGATTGTTCACAAAGCGTAACGGCACGCCTTGCCTTTCATGATGAATTGCTACAATTGTTTGTTCCCGGTTTCTGTTCTGCAATTCTTGAAAAGGAGAGAACCTATGAGATCCATCCGCTTATTGGCTGCCGTCGTGCTGGCCACGTGCTTGATTTCTTCCGCGCAGGCAGAGGAATCGTATTTCGACCTCGAAACATGTTCGATCTGCAAAAATCTGGGTGCTCATCCGGAACTCTTAAGTGCGATGAAATGGGAGATCCACGAGATTGAAAATGGCATGCTGGAGATTGTCACGTTGCCGGACGAGATGAAGAAAACCATGGACCAGTGCCATGCGGCGATGATGAAGGTTGTTGATAAGCTCAAGGCAGGTGAGCCAGCGACGCTGTGTCAATTCTGTCAGTCGTACGGCGGCCTGGAAATGTCCGGTGCCAAGACGCAAGAGATCAAGAGTGCTGCCGGATACATCACGCTGGTAACATCCGATAACCCCGAGGTGGTCAAGAAGATCCACGCACACGCCAAAAAGACGAAAACGGAATACGAAAAGATGTTGGCCGCGACAGGTAAATAGCCGCCCCACTCCCAACGGGAAGCCCCGAGCGTATGCCGCGGCATACGCTCGGCGTGGATTGTG
>JAGQPD010000584.1 GCA_020426865.1 Planctomycetales bacterium | reverse complement strand
TCGTACTCAGCACCGCGGCCAGAACTTGACTATTACCGGACGACCCGGCGATAAGCCCGCAGGGTGGGTGTTATTGCCGAATCGGTGATAAGTCGATCGGGACTTATCCGATACTTATCCCTCATTTATTGCCGACAGGCGTTGATTCGACAAGTGTTCTGTCAAAAAACAGGAATTTGCTGGCTTTTTGGGGGGCTGGCGGTTGCTTCGCGCCGAGGGGGGGACGGTCGTGACAACTGCGGTACACTCACACCAGTATAGAGTAAGTGTACAGAAAGTCATTGTCACGGCTGCACCGGAGGTCTGTCATGCCCCCCTTGCCTCATCGTTGTTATGGCTGGAACAACTCACCGAAGAACGCCAGGCCAACCCAGAATGACTGGGTACATATTTGACTGGGTACATATTTGGTTCGGCAAACTTGCCAACTTTCACTCGATTGACCATCCTGCATCGACCATCCTGCATCGACCATCCTGCATCGACCATCCTGCATCCTGGCACTGCTCCGAACAGGAGGTCACCGCCTTTCTTAAGTCCAAGGTCGAGCGTTTGTGTGGCTTTCGTTTGCATTAGACCGAAAGTATCCTCATGCGCACCGCGGGTTCTAATTGCAATTCCTATTTGCGTCCGACAATCTTTCCCGTGATCCGACAACGGGCAAATGGCACCGCTACCATCTTGATCGCGATACTTTTGCCGTGCGCTTGAATAAAGCCGTCAAACAAGCAGACATCTGCAAACCCGTCACGTCCCACACGCTTCGTCATTTGTTCGCGACCCACTTGCTGCTCGACCATGTCGGTAATCGCACCGTCGAGGAAGTGCTCGGCCACAGCGACGTGAAAACCACGATGTTGTACTTGCACGTCGTGGTTCGCGATGACATCCAGGTTACCAGCCCGAACGCCGACCAATACTAAATGGTTCGAGGCATCGGGGCGCACAATCGAGCCGAATACTATGTGGTTCGAGGTATTGGTACCGGTCGACGCTGGCTGTTATTGTCATACCTCGCAAGCCGTCGAAGCGATTCGCCAGCAATTGCGCGATGAGCTTCGGCTGACAGTTACAGTTGCCACGTGTAACTGAGAAACTCCCCGTCCTCGGCTCGGTACAGCAAACCGAACACGGCCATATTTCGATCGGCCAAAGAATGACATAACGGAGGCACCTGCATCATCTGTCGCAAGTGTTCCGCGAATTGCGTTTGTGCTTCTTGCGTTTGGGCTACCAGGTGTTGTACGCCCCGGATCGAGCGTTGGTATCCGCTGGCTGCTTCTCGCTTCTCCACGTCGCTTGTGCCGATCCAGCGTCCCCGTATGGCATGCCAGCCGGCTTGTGAATGTCCGGCGAGGATCACGGATTCCACTGGCCAGCGGTTGAGAAGCCATTCCATCGCGTCCGCAAATTCGGGACTGGAAAAATCCCACCGGGCTTGGGGAATCTCCAGAAGCAGAGCGCCTTGCGTTTCCAGCGCACAGGTGAGACTGTCGATCATTCTGCGGTCGCAGTGAGCGATGATCAATGTCTTGGCGCCACCGTTGGGTTCTTCCAGCACGTGTTGCAGGGCTTGAATGTATTGGTTCTCGTTACAATGCGCGCGGCTGATCATGGTAGGTTGCTCCTTGTTATTTCGATTCGATACTGACAGAGTCGGGCACGTCATCGGCGAATTCACTATGCCCGGGAAGCTCTTCCCACATTCGTCGCTGGGTATAGCGATAAGATCTGCCCCTCTCCACGGCGACAAGTTCGAGCCAGCCGTTGATTGCCAAACTCTCGACCTGCGGGTGTCTGGCGAGCACCACGTCAATGGCGTTTCTTGGTGCGGCCACGACCGACAGCAATCGAAGCGGTTGATGACGATAGTCCTTGCCATCATGGACCGATTCCCAACCCAGTCCGATCTGCAAGTCGTTTCCATTTCCTGAGAGAATCCCGAAGTCGCCGACGGGATTGTGGATGGTTTTTGACCCACTTCCAAAAGTCGGTTGATCGACGGTGGAGGCGTAATATTGCATGACGATCCACTGAGCTACGATCATCGGTGCTGTCATTATCTGTTCGAGCTGGCGCAGATGCGTGTCCGCCGTGTAATCATAGGAGTGCAAAAAGGTACGACCGTCAAAAGTTCGACCACGCGTCATTGACCGCGGGCCAGCGATGAATGCGGCACAACCGGCCAAACCCCATTCGGGCCTGACTTCGGACCAGTCACGGCCGCGGAAAGTCAAGTCGACGGCGTTTGGCTCTTGTAACGTCGCCATCCGTTCCCGTCGATTATCAGATGCTGCCTTGTCGACAATCCGCATCAGCGCCTGCAAATCCTCGCGTTGCCTTGCGTTGCATTGGTTCGCATCGTAGAACCGTATTTCGTCAGTTGTTGTATCGTGCGAGGCGGCTACGAACAGGACCTCGTCCGGGATCACAATCCCGCGACTTGCTAGTTCGGCTCGTATGTATGAAAGATTCAACAGCTTCACGGCAAATCTGGCGTTGTTATCCCCCGCATGTCCTCCACAGGCGCCGCAACATAGTGCCGCGTGGTGAGGATTGTTATCGGTCGATGCACCGTGACCACAGAGCACCACCAGCCGCGAGAAGTGCGCGGTAATGCCGATGCCGCGCAACAGGGATTCGGCGACATCGGCCTGCTTTGAAAAGTTCATCGCCGCGTCACATGAACTCGGCAACATCGGGCCTGGTTGCATTTCACCGCCCATTCGGCTGTGCCGTCCCGTGTCGGCACTTCGGCGGTGACGCCAGCGATCGATTGCTCGGAGGGCAAGCAGCATTCCGTGGGCGATCCCAGTGGCTTCTACAAAACCAAAGCAACTGGCAGCCGACGCTTGAAATCGCTTCCATGCTTTTCGCCAAAATCGCTGGGATAACTCGGATGTTATCCACGCTTCGGACGCTAGCCGACCTGCCCCTTCGTACCCTTCGTAAATGCGGTATGCCGGGGATACCAATACCGGAACACGGGCACTGGCACGCGGATCGGCCTGCCGTATGTACTCCATGGAAATACCGAAGAATCCAGCATATCCAAAGGTCTCGACATCGTCCGAATGTGCTTCCAGGTTCCTCCGTATGCGCTCGGACCGAACGTCGATACAGAACACCATTTGAGCCAGGGGCGGTGGGTTGTCGGAATGGCCTTCAGAGGATGTGTCGCCGTTAGCGACTGGACTATCGGCCAATACGTCAACCAACAGCTCTCGCCGGTATGCTACCTCATCGGCTTTCAGCAACGCATACCGCAGCACATCTTCGCGGCAGAGCTGTGTCATCACCGCCGTATATTTACTTACCACGGACGACCAGTCGACGTGAAAATCGTGGTGATTACAAAGCGCTACGTCGTAGGCGAGTCGGATTGCCAGCAAATTGGCCAAGTCAGCCGCCTCGTCGCGGCGGTGTTGCGCATTGTTCTGGCGATACATCGCCCAAGCGGCCCAGCCTTTTGCGGCCATTGCGTGGGTCAGAAGCACGGGACTCCACAGCTCGTTAGGCACGCGCAATGAGTGCAACAACGTTATTAGGGCGGCATTGGTATCATGTGGAAGTTGTGCCACGAACTGGCGGAAGTCGCCAACACCATGGATTTCGAAATTGTAATCGAGGATGGCGGCCGAGCGCCATGCCTGGTAGAGCGGCCAGTTGTCTTCCTTGGCACGCCAGAATGCCGCCGTTTGATCGAAGTATGCGGCACAGTGCTTTCCCACTTCTTGGTCGACAACGTCTGCCCAGTGACTATGGCCCCAGCGATCGAGGAGTTCCGCGGTTGTCCATACAACTCGCCGTTCCGGTTTCACTTGATCGTTGGGGGCCTGCTGTTGCAAGTATGAGATGACTTGATTTACGTCAATTCCCTCCGAACCTGGCACGCCGTCTGCGACGAGTTCGTCGATTGCCAGGTTGATGTCCGATTTGCGAATGTCGCCCCGCTGATATCGTTGAAGATAGTGGCTGACAGACATGAACAGCGTCGCCGGAGAAACAGCAGCCAACTGCCGAGCCGCATACAGGAACGATTCATCCGACCAGCCCCAGTAAGGGTTGACCGCGACATAATCCTCCAACGGCCATACGGGGGTCACTCGGCTCTCTACCTCCCTCAACGCGCGTTCCAATGTCAGGATGTCGTGCTCGGTGTGTTGTGGCACAGCGGTGTGGAATTGCGGCATCGCATCGGCGGATACCTGCCCGTCGGGGAAGGAAGCATTCAAGTTGTGCATCGTCTGTTTTCTCCTGGAGAAGTGAAAGGTGTTCGCGGCATGAGCCGGTTGACTGTGACGGCTATTCCCGGATCCATGCGGCAAACACCCGGCGATAGCAGGCGTCGATATAAAATCCGTTCAACGCGTGAATGCGCAATCCTTCGATTCGATGGAGGTGTCGCCCGGAATCGATGGTCAGGGCGACGGCGCACAAGGATCCAAATACCGCAAAGACAACCGCATAAGAAAGGAAGGACGTGTCGACATCGTGCACTGCCGGTATGGCGGTAGTCACGACGGTGGCCAGCATTTCGTAGCAACTGAGGTACAGTAGACACAAAGTCGTTGTTCCGACGACGCCGACGAGTCTTGTGGAGACTGCTCGAGAAATCGAGAAGTGCCATCCCCACATCACCAAAGAGAGGCACAAGATGCCGCCCAGCAATAATCCTCCGGGCTTGCTGCTGCCGTGACCGAAGATCAGCATCGATATTGATAGGTAGGCAGCCACCGTCGTAACAACGATGAACAGGAGTCCGCCGACGGATTGCTTCAGCGACGGTCGTTCGCTGGTCTTGGTGCGGCGGGCAAACGATTGAGACGGTGCGTTTCCACTGTTGAGGAATGCATGGGCCTTGTACAGAGAGTGGGCCACAATATGCAGCAGCGACGCAGCAAATGCCCCTAATCCGCACTGTACCATCATGAATCCCATTTGGGCAATGGTCGAATAGGCCAGCATGCGTTTGACACTTGA
>JAGQPD010000583.1 GCA_020426865.1 Planctomycetales bacterium | reverse complement strand
AGCCAGAGGGTGTTTCGAATAACGCTCGACACTTGCCACCAATGACAGCACCTCGTCCGATGACCATCCCGGCGCCATTAACTGCTCAGTGAGCGACGGCCTCCCGTAGGTCAGTGTCCCCGTCTTGTCAAATATTACTGTGCGACACGCATCAATCTGTTCCAGTACTTTCGGATCTTTGATGATGATACCACGTCGGGCCGACAGTGAAATGGCGCTGATGATCGCGACCGGAATGGCGATTAGCAGAGGACACGGCGTGGCAACGACTAACACCGATAAAAAACGCACCGGCTCACCACTCGCAACCCACGCGGTCACCGCCAAAGCAACCGCGATCGGCGTATAAAACGCCCCAAGCTGATCGGCCATTCGCCGAATGTGCGGCCGCTGCTGCGATGACTCCCGCATCACTCCCATGATCTTCGCGTAACGACTGTCAACCGCCAACTTATCCGCACGAATCGTTAACTGGCTGTCGCCGTTGATCGCACCGGACAAGACCTCCGACCCCGGCGTCTTCGACATCATGTAGGGCTCGCCCGTTAAATACGACTCGTCCATGACACTGTGCCCCGCGATCACCGTTCCGTCCACGGGACAAATCTCGTGCGGATAGATCACCAACGTGTCACCAACGCGTATGTCGTCCAAACCGATATCCGTCGTCCTACCCCGTTCCTGCCGATGCGCTAAACTCGGCATCCGGTTGGCCAAGGCCCGAAGCACCGACGATGCACTTGCCACCGCGTACGACTCGATCGCTTCCCCCCCCGATAACATCAATACCACCAACACCCCCGCCAAGTACTCCCCCAACAACACCGCCGTTACGATCGAAATCCCTGCCAATAAGTCCGACCCAAACTCCCGGCCATAAACCTTGCCCAGTAACTCCAAAACTAGCGGCACACCGCCCAAAACCAACCCAATCTTCAGCGGCAAGTCAGCGTCAACCGCCCACGGCCCAAAGGCAAAACGTATCAGCAAATGCATGGCAATCGCCACCAAAGCCAGTACGGCAATCGGTATCTCCTTCTTCCGCCATAGCCACAATGGCCACGACCACCAGCCACTCGTCGTCGCACCGCGTCCAACTCCCTGTTTAGAAAATCCACCCTTTGTCACAAAAAATCCTTTATCTATATTGACGTTTTTAGCCCGCAAAAGCAGCACTTGCGACTGGCGTGCCGGAAACGAGAGATTTAAAATGGCTCACAGTCCAGCCCCCCCAAACGAAGTAAAAAACCTAATCCGAAAAGGCATGCGGCCGTGCAACGCTTCCGACATCAATATAGAGCCCGACATCGATATCGAGGATGTCGGCCACGAAGTTTTCCCCGTACGATCAGCATCAGCAACCCACCCTGTCTTCGAACATTCTCCCGCTGCGGGTGTGCGGCTTTGGCAATTGTCCTGCTAGCCAACGCGGCAACGCGGGGCCAAACGCTGCTTTATACGTTTTCATCGGATCCGTTTTCAGGCGATGGATTTGTTTGGGATTCGGACGAAGGGACTGCCATTCGTGAATTGGATTATCCCAATGAATTCACGACACCGGACGGTGTGAACTTTTACAACAACGCGGGGAACATCAGTTTTTTTGACGACAACTATCTCGCGGCGGCCAACAGTGGAATCATTGATGGGGAGGCATGGTGGGGCGATGCGTCTTCGGCATCCGGACCTTACCAAAGCGCGGACATAGATTTTTTCTCCTTTGTCGACGGACCGGTCACGAACGTTCGCTTCAATTTCTCATGGGCGATTGCCGGAGAAACCGCACCCGACGAACTATCGATTTATGCTGAGGACTCGTTGGGGAACTCCGGTGACATATCTTTTTCGCTCAGTTCATTTCCAGCGGGCCCTGCGTTTGGCGGCTTTGACGGCATGGCCAATACGATTGCGTTGAACGCTGCTGACTTGAGCTATTTTGATGACGAAATCGGCGACTACCGCCCCTTCGATGATATCGCGGCGTTGTACATCGACCTCACCCCAATTGCGACTGACTTACCGAGTCACGGCGAATTCGCGATCGACAATTTTACGGTTTTCAACGACGGCAGCGTCAACACCGACGAGGTATATCCGTCGGTCAATCAGGGAACCGACGCTACCGGATCGGTCTTAGTACAGGCCTTTACCGTGGGCAGCGGCACAGCCACGATGGGATTGGAAGTGACCAACGGTGGAACCGAAGACACCA
>JAGQPD010000582.1 GCA_020426865.1 Planctomycetales bacterium | reverse complement strand
CTCGATCGGAAACGGTCCTTCAATGTCGACCTTCACGTGTTCTTGCGGACCCAGCGATCGCGTGATCACGTTGCGAGGGATGGCATGTTCGATACTCTCGTCCGCCGGAATTTGCCCCGCCGCTCGCATCTCCCACACCAAACTATGGTCAAATGTCAATTGACAAAGTCGATTCCCTCGCAGCCGGTAAATGCGACTGTCCCCGACATGCGCAGCCAAGGCCCCCTGGGGTAACAACAGCAACACGCTGCCGGTCGTCCCCATATTATGGAATTCCAAATTCGCCTCGCCGCGGCGATGGATCTCCATGTTCGCCTCTTGCATCGAACGCTGGATCGCCTCGGGACGTGGCAGAATGCCGTGCTTGCGATATAAATGGGGGACCAAATCCACCGCGATCTTGCTGGCCAACTCCCCCGCCGCATGAGCACCCATGCCGTCGGCCACCATCAGCAAGTGCCCCTCACGCAGCCATGTCTCTTCGTCCGACGCCAATGAAATAAGATGAGCGTCCTGATTGTTCGCTCGACGAAGACCGACATCACTGCTGGCGGCCAGCTCAAGGCATCGCGACCAATCGACACTCTGTCCCATTCGAAATACCTATCGCGAACCCGACCCAAAAAAATGCTAGCTGCCCGCTTCACAAGATTCTAGCCGCTATCGAACATTGTCGATAGTGAGATATCACGCGGAACTCCCCTAATATGTGGGGGCTGACGCCGCATCCCGCCTCGTAGATTCCTCTGGCTGCATTCCGATCCTGGGGCTATACTTCGCCCCCTCGCTCGTTCTGCCGACGTGCCTGGTGTTGTAACCACGTGCGGTTGGCGGGAATGTCAAGTTGAACTTGCCAAATCGATGAATCTCCGTGTCACCACCAAACGACCGAGCATTCTTCCGTGGCTTGTGCTGCTCCTGGGGCTGCTCGCACTGTCGGCAACCGGATGCGTTCGCCGCCGATTGACGATTCGCAGCAACCCGCCCGGGGCCTTGGTATATATCGACGAGCAAGAAATCGGTCGAACCCCCATAGCAACCAGTTTCACGTACTATGGCACGCGGCGCATTCGCCTCGTTAAGGACGGATACGAAACGGTTACCGCGCTGGAAAAGGTCCCACCGCCCTGGTATCAGATCCCGCCGCTGGACTTTGTGAGTGAAAACCTTGTGCCACGTGAGATTCGCGATGAGCGTTACGTCGACTTCAACCTGGTTCCACAGCGTGTCGTGCCGACCCAAGAACTGCTTGGCCGTGCCCAGCAGTTGCGGACATCCTCACAGGCAGGAATGGTGGTACCACTTCCTCCTAACGCTTCATCCCCGACTGACGTCCGCTGATCAGTGATTTCAATCCTACGACTCGACTTGGATCGCGCGCTACCTTGTCGGCGATCACACGTGCGTCATCCACGATCGGACGCAGTCGCCGCGTCACCTCTTCGATGTTCATTGCGGCTTGGTTGAGGTTCTGATAAAGATCGGGATTCTGCACGAGCTGAGCTACCGTGCCTTCGCTGTTATTCAGGTCCTCGGCAAATTCGACCAGTTGCACAAGCAGATCGTCGATGCGGGCGATACTCTGTTCGGCTTGATTGACGATCTCTTCGCCGCGTTCTCCCAGCGGACCAGTCAATCCTTCCAGGTTCGCCAGATTGCGCTCGGCGGTGTCAGCCACATTTTGTAGCGAACCGAGTGCGTCCCGCGCTCCTGCCAACAACTTGGGGACCTCGGCCAACGCCTCCTGCAACCGATTGCGCAGCTCCGCGTCGCCGACCAACTGGTCCACCGTGATCATGGCCTGATCGAACCGTTGCATCGCAATCTCAGATTTCTGCAAAATGCGTTGGAACTGATCCTTGTTATTTTCGACGACGGCGTTCAAGCTGCGAGCCACACTGCCGACGTCTTCCCCCGCACGGTTGATGGAGGCCAGGGCGGATGTTAAATCGTCTTCAAGGTCGATGAATACGTCCAACGCCTTTGTTGGATCGTTCGCGACCACTCCCTTCAACGAATCGCCATTGCTGTAGGGTTGCGGCAGAGCACCTTGGTTACCCGTCCGCACAAATTCCAATTCCGCGTCCCCCAGCAGATTCTTGGTCTGGATGCGGCAGATCTCGTTGCGAAAGACTTTTCGTTTGTTGTCAATTCTCAAGTGGACGAGCACCGTGCCATCCTCGGCCAGATCGACGCGGCTGACACGGCCAATGAAAATACCACTTTTGCGTACCGCCGTCCCCTCCGCCACTCCCGGCGCCTGATCGAAACTGACGTATAACGTGTATTGATTAAAATTCGGTAGCTCACCAAACAACAGAATCAAAATCGCCGTGATGATGCAAGTCGCTACGACCAACACACCGACACGGAATTGAATCACTCGACTGTCCATCGTTTCAACCGTTTGTTAATTCCGCCGCTGACGAAGCCTATTGCAAGAAAGCCCGCGATGACAAACCCTGACGTCGCATCTCCATCAATCGCTCGCCCGCCTCACCGCGGGTAAACTGTCGGACTCGCGGTTCGGCCGCCTGTTCCAATTCGTCCGGCGTCCCGTCAAAGATGACTTGCGATTCCCCGGCCGCTAATCGCCCAACTGGAAATACCATCACCACTCGGTCCGCCACCTTCATCGCCGACTTCATGTCGTGCGTCACAATGATGCTCGTGACGTGCTCCCGATCGCGAGTGCCAATCATCAATTCGTTGATCACGTCGCTCATGATCGGATCGAGACCTGTTGTTGGTTCGTCGTACAACATCAGCTCCGGGTTCATTGCCAAGGCCCGCGCCAGTCCAACACGCTTGCGCATCCCCCCCGACAACTCGGCCGGCTTCTTCGTGACCACCGAATCCGGTAGTCCCACCTGCGCCAGTCGAGTAAACACGATTTCGCTGATCTCGGCCATCGTTTGTTGCGTGTGCTGGATCAACGGAAAGGCAACGTTCTGGCCAATCGTCATGCTGTCGAACAACGCCGCTTGCTGAAAGACAAAGCCCAACCGTCGACGCTGATAGGATAGCTCCTGCTCGCTCATGCGATTGATATCTGCTCCGTCAAAGTAGACATGCCCTCGCGTTGGCTGGATCAGTCCAATCATGGTCTTCATCAGCACGGTCTTGCCGCAACCGCTTTCGCCAATAATCGCCAGCGTCTGGCCACGAGGGAGTGTCAGATTCACGTTTCGCAGCACATGCTGGGCTCCAAATACGACGTCCACGTCCTGCACTAAGACCAGCGGTTCAGCTGGTGTTCGTTGTTCGTCACTTACGGTCACCATGGTTAGATCAACTTCGCTCCTTCCGGCCAGAAGGTCATGTAGATCGTGTCCATCAAGATGTTGAGAAACAGGTCTAACGCCAGAATGATTACAAACGAATATACAAACGATGCGGTCGCCGCCCGCCCTACCCCTTCGGCGCCGGCTGTACTATGAAAACCACGATGGCAACTGACGATCGATATCACCGCACCGAAGAAGAGGCTCTTGTAGATTCCCAACCCCAGGTCCCATGCACCGACGAACTGCTGTGAGTGATACCAATAAAGATGTTTGTCGATCCCCAACACGATGACCACGTAAAAGTATCCGCCGACGACCCCCATGAAGTCGGCCATGATCGTCAGAGGCGGGATCATCAGTAAGCACGCCAAAAACCGCGGCACTACCAGGTAATGAATCGGATCCACGCCCATGCTACTTAGCGCGTCGATCTGCTCCGTGACACGCATCGTTCCCAGTTCGGCCGCCATCGCACTCCCCACGCGACCGGCCAGCATGGTCGCGGCCAATACCGGCCCCAGTTCACGGACGAGCGAAATATTGATCACGCCGCCCAACCGAGTTTCCAAACCCAATTGACGGAATTGGAAGAAGCTTTGCACGGCTAGCACCATGCCGATGAACATCCAAGTCAGTGCCACGACCGGCAGACTCAGCACGCCAACCTGATAGAATGCAGGCAACAGCGTCCCTCGCCGGGGCCTTCGCGAAAACAGCCAGACCATCGTATGCCAAGCAAACAGCGCGAGTTCACCGACCGTGATCATGCTATTGATAGCAACGGCTCCCCAGTCGGCGAGCCAGCTAAAGATAGCAGCCAGGAAGCTGCCCGGTGCCAAGGTCCCCGGCAATTCGATTTCTTGTCCGCTCGACATAGCGTCGTCTTATCCTATGGCGTCCATTGCCCCCCTGCAATTTCGCCACGTGCCGTTGGCACACGGTATCACGTCCAAATATCGACCATTCCCGCTGTTAAAAATAGTCAAACTTTGTCGGTTGGGAAGAATATCCGGAGCTAGCACGCGCTTTGAGAATTCCGGCCTTCGGCCCTGGGACGGCGAGCTCGAGGTGGCGTTCGTTCTATCGGTGCAAAGGCCTTCCAGGCCTTCCAGGCCTTCGGCCCGGAGGGC
>JAGQPD010000581.1 GCA_020426865.1 Planctomycetales bacterium | reverse complement strand
CGCATCAATTCTCCGGTGGCATGCGTCAACGAGTGATGATCGCCATGGCGCTGTTGTGCCAGCCAGAAGTGCTGATCGCGGACGAGCCAACGACGGCGCTCGATGTGACGATCCAAGCCCAGATTCTGGACCTTATTGCAGCTCTGAAACGGGAATATGGCACTAGCGTGCTGCTGATTACGCACGACTTGGGAGTCGTCGCAGGAACGGCCGATCGAGTGGCGGTGATGTACGCAGGTCGCATCGTCGAAGAGGGACCGACGGACGAAGTGTTTCATGCACCCCAACATCCTTACACTCAAGGACTCATTCGAAGCGTCCCACGACTCGATTCCGCCACCAATCAATCCCTCTACGCCATTGGCGGATTGCCTCCCGACCTTTCCCAACTTCCCAGCGGTTGCCCATTTCACCCGCGCTGTGACCGCGCAACCGAACTCTGCCGACAGCAATATCCAGACACGTTTGAGGTCTCGCCGGTCCACCACGCAAAATGCTGGGAGCTTCTTCCGAAGCTTTCGCGGTAATGAACTGTGCTCGATCGAACACCACAATGCAAAAGATGGTCGGACATTTCATTAAACAAGGGTGACATTTGATTCAACCGCACCACATTTCCGATGCACCGATACTGGACGTGCAAGAACTGACCGTCGACTTTCCGGTCACACGCGGCACGCTCTTCCAACGTCGTCTTGGTTCGGTGCGCGCCGTCGACGGTGTTTCGTTTCGAGTTCGTCGCGGTGAAACGTTGGGGGTGGTCGGTGAAAGCGGTTGCGGCAAGTCGACCACCGGGCTGGCGATTCTGCAATTGATCAAACCAACAAGTGGTCGAGTGCTCTTCCGTGGCCAAGATATAGCGCAACAGTGGCAACGACGATGGGGCAGGTGGACCTGGAGTCCACACTTGCGGGACCTGCGTCGTCAGATGCAAGTTATTTTTCAGGACCCCTATTCCAGTCTCAATCCGCGGATGACCGTGGAAGCCATCATTCGCGAGCCATTGCAGGCGTTTGATGTCGTTCGAGGAACGGCATTGCGCCGTCGCGTTCAGGAACTGATGAAACTGGTCGGGATGGATCCACGATACATCCGCCGATACCCCCATGAATTCTCCGGCGGGCAGAGACAGCGCATTGGCATCGCGCGAGCGCTGGCCCTGGAGCCAGAACTTATTGTCGCCGACGAGCCGATCAGTGCATTGGATGTATCCATTCAAGCTCAGATTCTGAACCTGATGAAACGACTCCAATCCGAGCTGGGGTTGACCTATGTCTTTATCGCACACGACTTGGCCGCCATCCGGTATATTAGCGACCGAGTCGCCGTGATGTACTTGGGACATATCGTGGAAATCGCCGACTCCCACCGCATCTACACCTCGGCCGCCCACCCCTATACCCAAGCCTTGATCTCGGCGGCACCGATCCCCGATCCGGTCGTCGAACGGAAACGCAATCGGATCGTGCTGCCGGGTGACGTCCCCAGCCCCGTCAATCCACCAGCCGGTTGCCCGTTTCATACGCGCTGCCCCATCGCGGAAGACCGCTGCCGCAGCGAAATTCCGCCACTCGTCCCCCTCTCTCCAGGCCACCACGCCGCTTGCCATTTGGCCAGTACCTGACGCCGGCCCGACGCCCCTCAACGCGGCTGGTCGGGTGTGTGGTAAGATAGACGTATGAGTAGTGTCACGGAAACGAAAACCACAGTCGAGGCGTTGCCCCAGGAACTGGAGCTCGTGAATTGGCCGCTTCGTGATCAACCCCGCTGCTCCACGACTATCATCGTTGCCGCCGTCGTTGTCGCGGCACTGTTGACAATCGCTGCTTCGAGTTTGTGGTTCGGAATGATCGCCTTCGCCATGACGTTGCTTTCCCTTTGGCGAATTTGGCTGCCCGTGCACGTGACCCTCAATGCCCGAGGCGTTACACAGCGCGTTGGTTGGCATCAGTGGCGAACTCCCTGGTCCCAGTATTCGAGAGTCGTCGTTGATGATCAAGGGGTAACGTTGCTGGCAAATTCGGCAGCAGCGCCAATCACGTTGCTGCGGTCGGTGTACATTCACGGCGGACCGCAACAACTACAGTTGATTCGAGTTACCACGTTTTATATTGATACGCACATTGCTCATTAGGATCAGTTGCGTCGCGGACTGGATCGCAAATCCGCCAGGAGCGATTCGATTTTTTCGTGAACGTCAGGCGAATTGGTAACAACCAGCCGATCGCCATACAGGCCAATCGTATTGCGAGGATCATCCCACGAAGGCCGATCGACAGCGGCCACGATCAAATGGAGAAGACTCAACTTGTTCCGCACCCCCGCATCACTCCCAGGTGGTGGCGATGGTGACGATGGCTGTTGCGTCGCAAATTGGTTCCACGGCAACCATTCCTCTTCCGTTAATCCGGAAAGAAAATGCACTCGCGTCTCCGAATCGTTCGGCAGTCGCCCCTGAACTCCGATGACCACCACCCCTTCGCGGATGGAAAAAGTGACGTGGTCGCCAATCTGCTGCATCGCAAGCTGCATGATCATCTCAATACTGACGTCCCTTAATTTCAGCGTGACGGGTGCCTCCATGACATTACGCCCCACGCGCTGGCGTCCGTTATTCCCCGGTGCGCCGCCGTAACCTGCCGATTCCTCGCCCATGCCCTCGCCTCCAGCATCACCATAGCCACCGTAACCTCCACCTCCACCTTCACGGCCATAGCCTCCGCCGCCGTATCCTCCACCGGATTCCATTTCGTATCCTCCACCCATCCTGCCGCCCATAGAAGCATAACCGGAGGCGGCAACGGCGTTAATCCCGCGAGCGTCAACGTAATATTGAAACCCTCCTTTGTCGGCCAAAAATTGCATGAACTCTTCAAAGGGTGCCTCGATGAATTCGACGCTTGTCGGCGCTTTAATCAACGCCCGTGTACGCGCGTTGGCGGCTGACCGAGTCGACTTTCCTTCGGTATCGGGCACTCTTGCGGGTGCCTGCGCCACGGCCGTGCGCACCGACGGCGGGTCAGGGCTGGGCCAGGCCACAAAGGCAAGAACCGCCATCGCCAACGCTGTCGCCGTTCCGCCGATCGTCATTCGCATCATCCACCTCTTCTTTCGATAAAGTTGCACTTTTACCAGCTCCGTCGCGAAACTGGCAGCATCTCCGAACTCCTCCAACGCCTGTTGCACCGCCTGCTCGTCCGGGACACCAGCGTCACGTAAGAACGCCACGCGTTCTTCCAGGTGGTCCCGCAATTCGTCGGCGATCTGTCGTCGCGATCCTGTTCCTAGACGCAACATACCGCACAACAGCGACAGGTAATTCTCAAATTCTTGTTCACTCATCGAGCTGCTCCCCACGAAATCACGGCCGTTTCACACGCCAGAATCACGTCGTCCACTACGTCGCCCGCGCTGAACAGCCAGGTGCTTGACGCAAGATTGGCTCCAACAACTGCCGCAAGATCTTCGCATAGTGTTCCCACTCGCGAGCCTGCTCCGCCAGTCGGCTCCGTCCAAGTTTCGTAAGCTCGTACCATTTGCGTGGCCGAGTCGATTCCTTCTCCCAGCGGGCCTTGATCAGCTTGTCCGTCTCCAACCGATGCAACATGGGATAGAGCGTCCCGGGCTTGAGATCCACCGTCCCTTCACTCACCTCCGACAATCGCTGCAAAATGCGATAACCGTATTGCGGACCCTCGGCCAATACCGACAGAACCATCAGGTCCAAGCTGCCGCGTATTGCGTCGTGATTTGCCTTCTTCGCCGCCACATCATCCTCCTTACCTTCACACTCCACCGATTCAGTTCACGTTCCCCACCCAAAGCTTCCACGCGTGCCAGCCCGTCATCCGCAACGCGCAACACCCCAAAATACGTCGCGAAACACTCCAAACTACGTCGCGAAACACTCCGCGCAGCTAAATCTCGCGCGCCTATCTATAGAGCAACTTTATATCGATCAACTATATATATAGCATGACTACATATAGCAGAGATGGTGGCCGGATGTCAAGAACTCTGGGTTTTTCGCGGAAAAACGCCCGCCGAGGCTCCATCGGGGATCGACCTGGATCAGCTTCGTAGGGTCATCCTTGCACGGATCATCCTACGCCCCATCATCCTGCCTCGCGTGACCTTGCCTCTCATTATCCTGCCTTCTCCGCCAGCCATAAGGGACTTGGGAACGCCCCGCTTTCATCCGCCCAGGAAAACGGCGGGTGGACATGTTAGACTAGGCGGTGCGATTGCTTCTGTTCTTGGTCGCAAGCCTCGAATCGTCTGGCTGGAGGGCCCGAAGGTTGAATAAATGTGTGCAAATAACGACATTGCTGATCGTCGTACAGCTTGCCGTTGACGAGGCCGCTGCGACGCGTCCATGGCCGTATTATGTTCCTCGGGACGTTCATCCACCGACTGTAGAGAATGCGGACTGGGTCATCAACGACGTCGATCGATTTGTACTCTGTAAGCTTGAAGAGCGTGGCTTGCGGCCGGCGCCCGCGGCATCGAAGCGCACGCTTGTTCGCCGGTTATTTTTTGACTTGATAGGCCTGCCGCCGATGCCGGAAGACGTCGAAACGTATCTCAACGATGCGGCGCCGGATGCATATTCGCGATTGGTCGATCGATTGTTGGATGATCCGCGATACCTGCATGCGGGTCGGTTTCGACAATTGACCGACATTGGCGGAAGCGTGCTGGACGGCGTGATTGCCTGACCCGCCCCGGCTCAAATCGCCGAACTGAACCGAATGCCAGTCATCGTTCTGCCATGTTAGTGGCG
>JAGQPD010000580.1 GCA_020426865.1 Planctomycetales bacterium | reverse complement strand
TGTTTACGCCCCTTGCAGGCAGAATCGCCTGCCCGAATAAGTCGGGGCTCGCAGTTTGCCAGCCCTCCGTTTAAAGTAGCGCAACACTGCATCTGAGGTTGGAGACGTACCGGTGGGCATGATAACGAGTTTACAGAACTCAAAGGTCAAGGAAATCGTGCGATTGCGCGATCGCAAGCACCGCCAGCGGACCGGCCAATTTGTGATCGACGGGCGACGGGAAGTGGAACGTGCGATCGACGCCCAGGTAGCATTGACCGCCGTCTTCCGCTGTATCCGAGCGGACGCCGACCAGTCCCATACCGACCTGATCGCCCGATGTGATGAGCGCGTCGAGGTGATCGACGTCAACGATGCCGTGTGGCGTAAGATCTGTTATGGCGACCGCAAAGATGGAATCCTGGCTGTAGCGAAACAGCCAGACCACGGCTGGAATACCTTGCGGCAGTTACCGGACCGTGCGTTGATCATTGTACTGGAGCGTCTCGAGAAGCCGGGTAATTTAGGGGCAGTGTTGCGTTCGGTGGATGGTGCCGGCGCCGATGGCGTAATTCTGGCGGATTGCGTTTGCGACCTGTACAATCCCAATACGATTCGCGCCAGCTCCGGGACGCTGTTTTCGCTTCCGACCGTCGTGTCGGACGAGGATGCAACGCGCGAGTTCTTGGCGAAGAGCGGATTTACGATCTACGCTGCGATGGTTGACGGAAGTCGCATCTATTCTCAGGTCGATCTGACCGGTCGCGTCGCCATCGTTTTGGGAAATGAGGCGCACGGTTTGACCAAGCGTTGGGAGCGAAACAACATCGCCGGGATCCGAATTCCGATGTTGGGGATCGCCGACAGCTTGAATGTATCGAACACCGCCGCCATCCTGCTGTATGAAGCTCGGCGGCAACGAGGGACGTGAGCGCACATGGAACCGAAAAACAACGACGTCACATCGACGGCGGAAGGCCAGATCCAGTCGGCGTTGCTGGTGTTCATATTCGGTTCCGCGTTGGGACTGACCGATTGGATCTTTGGCGGTGGCAGTACGCCCATTCGCAGTCTGATTGCTGCCATCAACGGAATCGTGCTACTGTTGTGCATCGTATTGCTGCATTGTGGTTGGGTAAGGCTGGCAATCAATACTGCTGCATTGGTGTTTGTCATTGCCTTTGGCTTGCATTTTGGCTTGTCGGGCGAACTATTCCAGCTGGCGGTATTAATGCTGGTACCCATTGTCATGGCGGTAATCGGCGGTGCTCGGGTAGGTCTATTATGGTTGATCGCCTGTGGCACCGTAATGTTGTCACTTTCTGCGGGTTTGCAATTGGGTATGTGGGAGCCACCGTTACGGCATCTCTATGCGCGCGGCTGGTTTCGAGAGGCGATGTTTCTCGCCTACGCCATGATCGGAAGCGCTGTACCAGTAATGTGGCTAAGCAAGCACGCCGCGCACGTCCGGTTGCGTGAACTCGCATCGGATCGGCGACTGCAGTCTCAGATCGCACGATTTCAAAGCGCCACTCACTCGGCCTACGATTTGATCCTCGAGGCCGACTCCGATTGGAACGTGCTGTGGGCCGCCGGAGAATTGCCGGCGAGCCACTTGGATGCGGAGAGCATCCTGGGTACAAACCTACGCAGGCAGGTAACTTCGGATCATCGCCATCTCCTTCCGGTGGCTGCGAAGGATGTGGAACACATTTCGAGTGAAGGCCGATTGATCAACTGCGAATTCAAGCTCCAGCTTGGGGAGGATGCCCGATGGATCCGCATGACCGGTGGCACATTCTGGGATCACGACGGAGTTCGCTGGATTTGCGGGCTGCAATCGATCGACCAGGAGATTGCTGACCGGCAAAAACTGGCCGACGTCGCGCGACTCGAAAGCCTTGCCGAGCTGAGCGGCGGGCTCGCACATGACTTCAATAACCTACTGACCATTATCTCCATCTATGCCGACATGCTGGAGGATTCGGCACCCACGCGCGCGATCCGGTCCGCGCAACGCCAGGCAAGCGAATTGATCGGCTCGCTGATGTCATTCGCCAGACGCCAAGAAGTGAAATTCGAATGTGTCGACGTGCATGAATTGTTGCGGGACGCCGAAGTGATTGTTCGCGGTCTCGTGCCCAACTCTATCGCCGTCGTATTCAATCTGGAGGCTGAACGGCATCACGCGGAGATTGACGAAGTCCAATTCCGGCAGTCGTTGGTCAATATGGTGACCAACGCACGAGACGCGATCATGGCACATCCGCAACGCAGCACCGCAGGCGCGATCACCATTAGCTCCACGACGGCCAAGTCGGAAACACGCCCCGGTGAACACGACTTCGTACTCAATGTAATTGACAATGGCAGTGGAATGAGCGACGAGACTCGTACCCGCGCGTTCGAACCGTTTTACACTACAAAGCAACGTTCACGAGGGACAGGGTTGGGGCTGTCCCTCGTACACGGCATTGTCAAGCAATGGGGCGGTTGGGTGCAGATCGATAGCTCGACGAACCATGGCACTAAAGTGTCTATCGGATTCCCGCTTTCGACGCAACCTGCCGCAACACCGTTAGCGCCGCCTGCCAGCAAGATTGCCGCCGACAATCCGCTCGGCGTAGCACCGCTGATTATGGTTGTCGAGGATGAAATGCTGCTGCTCAACGCGATGAAGGCGACCTTGACCGCCTGCGGATTTCGCGTGCTCGAGTTCGCCGATGCCAGACAAGCTTCCACCGCGCCGAATCGTCTTGAAATCGACTTGCTGGTGACCGACGTCAGCATGCCAGGGATGAGCGGTCCGCAACTTGCCGACGCCCTGCGTTCGGAACACGCTGATCTCCCCGTCCTCTTCATGTCCGGGTATACCAGCGATTGCCTGCCGCTGCACGAACCCGCCACGCGGTTCTTGTCGAAGCCGTTCCGACAGGACAGGCTCGTGCTGCACATCAATCATCTGCTTGCCGAATGCCGCGATAGAACACGTCGTGAGAACTGATCTTCGCAGTTACAGTTGATTCTGTGCTGCCAAAAGCGTGTTGCGCATTAGCATGGCCACGGTCAGTCGTCCCACGCCTCCTGGCACCGGCGTGATCGCACTGGCTATCTCACGCACTTGATCAAAGTCGACGTCTCCCACAATCCCCGCCTCCGTCCGATTGATCCCAACGTCGACAACGACCGTTCCCGGCTTCACCATTTGCGCTGTGATGTACTTCGGCTTGCCGATGGCTGCAACAAGGATGTCCGCCCCCCGGGTGTGCACCATCAAGTCCGGCGTGTGACTGTGACAAACCGTGACCGTCGCGTTTGCCGCTTGCGATCCCAGCGGCGAATGCCGTTGCATCATGAGCATCGCCAGCGGCTTGCCCACAATGTCGCTGCGCCCAACAATGACCACGTGCTTCCCCTGTACCGGTATCCGATAGCGATCCAGGATCTGCAAGACTCCGTGCGGCGTGCAAGGTAACATCCGCGGCCGATCCTGACACAGTCGCCCAACATTCTCCGGATGAAACACGTCCACATCCTTCCAAGGACTGATCGCGTCCAAAATCCGCTTGCTGTCAATTCCGTCCGGCAAGGGCAGCTGCACCAATATACCATGGACCTCGTGGTCCTTGTTTAACTTGGCGACCAGCTCCAACAAATCGTCGGTACTGGCCGTCGCCGGCAAGCGTAACAAGCGGCTGTCTATGCCGACCTGCTCGCACGCCTTCCGCTTGTTCCGCACGTAGACCTCACTGGCCGGATCCTCCCCTACCAATACCGCCGCCAACGTCGGGGCCGTGCCATTGTTTTGGATAAAATCGGCGACTTCGTCGACCAACTCGTTCAAGATGTCCGCGGCGATCTTCTTGCCGTCGAGAATGGTTGCGGTCACTGGCGATTCCTTGGTGATAGGCATCCGGTTCGGGAGGCGTGCCGCAACACCCGGAGCCGACCAAGTGCACGGACTTTCAAAACGAATTCTTCAACGCGAATTCTTCAACGCGAACTATCAAAACGACAGGACGCGATTCTAAAGGAGAAATCCGCCGCGGGCGAGACGGGAGCGCCTGAGCAAAAAGACCATCGATTTTCGCTGGTTTTTGCTTTATGCCTTGGTATTGTTCAGCTGATCATCTTTGATCAGCAGGTCATCCAACAGTCGGCCACCGATGATCGTCTCTTCGACGATGCGGGGGACATCGTGTGGCTGGACATTGCCGTACCAGATTTCCTGAGGGTAGATGACGACGATCGGCCCCATCTCGCATTGATCAAGACAGCCTGCCTTGTTGGCTCGCACAAGTGGTGTCAGGCCACGACGAGTCAGTTCGGACTTGAAAGCTTCGCGCAACGCGTCTTTGCCATCGCAATTGCAGCAGCCGCGGGGATGTCCGGGTGTTCGTTGGTTGCCGCAGATAAAAACATGGTGCGTGAACTTTGGCATGAAAGTGGGCCAATCAACTACAGCCACCAGGATACTAGGAACAGGACGACAAAGAAGATCGACATGAAGACGACGATCCACAAAGCGAATCGCAAGGCATGGTCCAGAATAGGAGTCCACAATTCGTGGCGTGTCGCGCCGTAAACCAGGCTAATACTGACGATCAGTGGCACGGCATACCACAATCGATTGATTTCTGCCAAGGGAAGCAGCCAACTGGTCATATGCGAAAGTCCTTGTAACGAACGTGGTGTTGGTAGCGAATGCGGCTTGGTAACGAAAGCGTTTTGTTGTGGAAGGTGATTAGGGCGTCGAGTCGTCGTTTTCCGTCGACTTGTCCGTGGGAGCCTCGTCGTCTTTCGGGGGGGGTGGTGGGTACATGGGCCCGGCCGCGGCATCGTAGATCGCCAGGACATTGAGCATCCCGGCGACGATGGTGTAGACCGTTCCGAGTTCGAAGTAGAATCCGAGATCTTCGTGCCATTTGGAAAGTTCGTCGAAATCTTGAGCGTGTTCCGGGACATGTGGGGGAGCCATGAAGCCACCAAACAGCGGCTCGGCCTGGCGAGCCGCACGACCGGACTGCAACAGTGCCGGCAAGGCGGGGAGGCCAACGGGGGCCTGGAAGAAATAGGCGTATCGGATGTCTGGTTTTTTGAAAGCCGCATAGACGACCTTGCCGCCGCCGATCGTATATCCGAAGACGAACGTCGAAAGGATACAGATCATAAACAGCAGTCCCTTCCCGTACCGTCCTTGGTACATATGGCCGGCACCGGGCCAGAGAAACGCCAGGAATGCGGCGGTCACAGGGTTCTTCAGATCGACATCCACCGGCTCGTAGTAACCGACTGCGGATTTGTTGGCCATGGCAGGATTTCTTGCATACAGGATGGGAGAGAAATACGGGAGGGAGCGTTCCGTTGGCGACGGGCCAGACCACCTCACGCGGGACTATCGCGTATTCTAACTGACACCCCGAACGGGGCTAGACCAGTACCCTGGCGGTTTTACTTGCCTTTCTTCGCTATTTTCACGAAAATAGCAACATTCGGCGATTCATCTTGCCCCCCGACACCCGTTGCGATTACACTCCCCGCCACTCGCATCCAGTCGCCACGG
>JAGQPD010000579.1 GCA_020426865.1 Planctomycetales bacterium | reverse complement strand
CATGAAGGAAAATCATTGAAGACATTTGAGGAACTAGAATTGATTGCGCCAGTGCGACGTGCCCTGGCTGACGAACGGTATGAGACACCAACGCCCATCCAAGCCATGACGATTCCGCCAGCGCTTGAGGGACGCGATGTCTTGGGCTGTGCTCAAACGGGAACTGGGAAGACGGCCGCGTTCGCGCTGCCGATTCTGAACCGCCTGGGCCAACGAAATTGCGGGCTCCAGCCCAATCGCCCGCTCGCCCTGGTATTGGCCCCTACGCGCGAACTGGCGATTCAGATTGGCGACAGTTTCGCCACCTACGGCAAGCATCTCCGGCTCCGGCAGGCGCTCGTGTATGGCGGCGTCAGCCAAGTGAAGCAAGTACGGATCTTGAGTCGGGGCGCCCATATTCTGGTCGCCACGCCCGGTCGGTTGCTCGACCTGATGAACCAAGGCCACATCGATCTTCAACGTTTGGAAGTGTTCGTTTTGGACGAAGTGGACCGGATGCTCGACATGGGATTCCTCCCGGATCTCAAACGAATCATCAGCCAACTGCCGAACCAGAGACAATCCTTGTTCTTTTCGGCCACCTTACCGCCAAAAATCGTGGCGCTGGCAAACCAATTGCTACGAAAACCAGTCAGTGTGAACGTTACGCCGAAGTCGCCAAGCGTCGAGAGGATCGAGCAGCGTGTGCAGTTCGTCGAACGCAGTGGCAAACTGAAAGTGTTATGCAAGGTTCTCACGTCGAACGACGTGGATCGCGTACTTGTGTTTACCAGAACCAAGCGAGGCGCCAATGTGCTCGCGGAGAAGCTCGTCAGCGGTGGTATCACGGCGACCGCGATTCACGGCAACAAATCGCAAAACGCCCGCCAACGGGCGCTCGCGGCTTTCCAGTCCCGACAAGTCCAAGTGTTGGTAGCCACCGACGTTGCCGCTCGCGGAATCGACATTGACGGCATCACGCATGTCGTCAACTTTGACCTTCCAAGCGAGCCGGAAAACTATGTTCATCGGATCGGTCGCACGGGCCGTGCCGGCGGAGTGGGAGTCGCTCTCTCTTTTTGCTCCGAGGCGGAACGTGGCGACTTGGTCGCGATCGAACGGTTCATCGGCAAGAAGCTGGATATCCTCGTCGATCAACAACGATCGCATTCGCAACCCACCAAGGTTCGAGGGAGAATCGCCTCGGAGACGAACAGTGCGGAACGTGGCCGCGGCGGGAGAGCGGGGGACACCCACACGCAGCAAGAAAAGCCTCGACGGAAACGAAGTCGAAGCAGATATGCCAAGCAACGCGTGAGGCAGACATAGTAATCCTCATGCCGGTTACCGACGCGCCGTCCGACCGACCAATAACGATGCCTTAAGGAGAATAGTTATCGCGAAGAACCAAAACACCTACGCCAAACGACAACGCGAAATGGACAAGAAAGTAAAGGCGGAGGCCAAACGCGCGCGCCGCGATCAGCGGAAGCTGGAACCTTCGAGCGGCGTGAATCAATCCGAGGAGGCTCGGGGTGGTGACATGACGACTCCGGAGACGGATCCCATCAACTCCAAAGAGTCTAGGTAACAAGCGATCACCCATCGCATTGTTGCCACACACGTGAATCGAACAAATTACGCGATCAAGAGATATACGATTGTTTCACGTATCTTCAAGGAATCGCTAAACCCCATTTTGAGAATTGAGTAACAATTATGGCAGAAGGCAAAATCAAACGTATGACGGACCGTGGATTTGGCTTTATCGAAGATGGAACGAACAAGGATATGTTTTTTCACAGCTCGTCGGTGCATGAAGGCCGCTTTGACGATCTGCGCGAGGGACAGAGAGTATCCTACGACGTGGGATTAGGGCCGAAGGGGCCGCGCGCTGAGAATGTGAGAGTCGTGTGACCGCCAGCCTCGGGCCGCTGTCACCAGGGCGAACCGATTTCGCGCCTTCAGTAGCGACTCATGTCGCAAGCGTTCTGTCGATGTCCGCAAACCAGCCGACACCGCTCCTCCCAACGCGCGCTCAAGGTTACCGTCTTGGGTGCGACGCCATCCGTTGTTCAAACGCTCGCATTCTTCCACAATGCGAAGCGCGTTGGGCAGGCGCGAATCGCGGGACACGCATCAAGCGTGAAAGGCGGTTGGCGGAATCGGGCACGACGGCGGTACTGGCAAGTGGGTTTGCCACTTGGCAAGGACGATCTTCGAAACGCAGCGCGGTAGAACTCATGCGGAAGACGGTTCGCGGCTATGGAAAACCCTTCACCGGCAAAGCTCGTCCACCGACGTGCATAGGTGAAAGAGTATGATCGCAATCTGGAGTTGTATCCTCGCGGCGGTGATTCTGGGCGGACTGGTCGTTCTTTTCGCCCGCTATATTTCATTATGGCTCCAAGCGTACTTCACCGGTACGCATATTAGTCTTCTGGACCTCGTGTTGATGTCCCTGCGGAATTCCAACCCGAGGGCCATCGTCCATTGCAAGGTCATGGCGGTTCAATCTGGCTTGGCGGACCTCTCGACCAGCGCCATCGAAGCTCAGTACTTGGCGGGAGGGGATATCCATCGCGTCACACTCGCCCTGATCGCCGCGGATCGGGCTGGGATTTCCTTGGATTGGAATACGGCTGCCGCGATCGATCTTGCGGGTCGAGATGTGATGGAGGCCGTGAGGATCAGCGTCAATCCGAAGGTTATTGACTGCCCAGATCCGAAGGACGGCGGAGGCGATACGCTGTATGGCGTCGCCAAGGACGGAATTCAGCTTCGAGTTCGTGTGCGCGTGACGGTCCGTACCAACCTATCGCAACTTGTTGGGGGCGCAACGGAAGCCACGGTGGTCGCCCGTGTGGGCCAGGGCGTCATCTCCGCGATTGGCACTTGCGAAAGCTACCGCGAGGCGCTCGGCGATCCAATGGTCATTACTCGGCAGGTGATTGCGAAAGGGCTTGACGCCCAAACAGCCTTCGCCATTGTCTCCATTGATATTGCCGACATCGACGTCGGCGAAAACA
>JAGQPD010000578.1 GCA_020426865.1 Planctomycetales bacterium | reverse complement strand
CGAAGCGACGGAACCGCTTGATACCGCGGCGATGGCGGCCACGCCGCCTGTCGCGCCTGTCACAGAAGCGCAAGCAGAGGACACAAACACGCAAACGTTTCAGGAAGTGCCCCGTGTGGACAAAGGGGACATCGCCGCAGCCGCCGAGGACAACTTGCCGTCGACGCAAGCCCAAGCAGCTTCGTCGGCAGGAACTGCGGACGGCGATCTCGAGCGGGTCGCGCGGGTTGACACGGATCGCCAGCAGCGGCCGGAAGAATTGATCCGCGACGGCAAATGGTACGACGGGCGGCCAGCCCCGAAAACGTATCAACTGCGTACGTCATCGCAACGAGCGGAGATTGCCCGGCGTCGAGGCGCAACGGCGGAAACAGAGGCGGCGGTCACCGAAGCATTGCAGTGGCTATCATCGGTGCAGTCCCAGGACGGCGGATGGGACGCCAGTGCTTATGGAGCTGGGCAGCCGACGTACGTCGACGGCCAATTACGGGACGACGCTGGTCGCCAGGCGGACATGGGGATCTCCGGTCTTGCAATCCTCGCCTTTCTCGGAAACGGGCAGACGCATTTGTCCGGCGCGCATCGCCAAACGGTCCAGCGCGGTCTGGAATACCTGTTGCGAAACCAGGGTACGGATGGAAACATGAGTGGCGGGGCGGGCAATTTTGCCCGCATGTACTGCCACGGCATTGCCACGCTGGCGATCGGCGAAGCGTATGCAATGACCGGCGATCCGCGATTGAAAGAGTTCATCATTCGCGCTGCCAATCACACGATTCGCAGCCAAAACGTCTACAGCGGCGGCTGGCGATATTGGCCTGGTGAATCGGGTGACACAAGCCAATTCGGATGGCAAGTGATGGCGTTGATGAGCGCTCAATCCGCAGGAATCGACATTCCCGAGTCGACTCGAACACTCATGAACCGCTTTCTACAAAGCGTGACGATGGGACAGCACGGAGGCCTGGCGGCGTATCGACCCAGCGAGGCGCCGAAACGCAGTATGACGGCTGAAGCGATGGTCTGTCGCATGTTCTTGCAAGGGGCCACCGTGCCGAAATACCAACTGGCGGAAGGATCGCGCCATCTGCTGGAGGAACTCCCCGGACCGGGACGGCCCAATCTCTACTATTGGTATTACGCCACCTTGGCATTGGCACAGCGGAACGATCGTGACTGGCAGCGATGGAACGAAGCGTTACAGCAACAACTACTGCCACGCCAACGACACGACGGACAATGGCAAGGCAGTTGGGATCCCGATACGATGTACGGCGGCCACGGCGGCCGCATCTATAGCACGGCTATGGCAACGTTGTGTCTGGAGGTCTACTATCGCTATCTACCCATCTTTCCCGACGGTGACTAAAGTTCCACGGCTGTCCCCACCCGTGGGACTTTGCTAAAACACCGACTTGTTCACAACCTCGTAGATATATTCCACATCTTCAGGTTTCGGTGATTCGTCGTTGATCCACGTTTGGACATAATCATAGTCATCGGGAGCCATGCGATTCAGTACGAAGCGCGATGTTGTCATGTTTCGCGTGTGGACTTCGTCCGGCGAATCCTCGAGGACATAGACACCGGTGGGGATCTCGAACCAGTCGGCGGCGGGCATCAGACGAATGTCCTCGCGCAGTTCCTGGAGATCGGCCAACGCGGCGGTCATCGCGGCATCGTCGGATTGTTCGCCAACCTTTTCTGCCATTGAGTTGAGACTGTCGTACAGGCTTGTGGTGTATTCGACTTCGTAGACCAGGTACCGATGCTGTCGATCGGGGTTGAGCATGTATTGCTTCATGATCAACATGGTATTGGATGGCTCGACTTGCTTTTTGCTGAAGTAGACGGTTTGACCGTTGCACTTCACTTCAATCGCCCGCTCGCCGGTTTGCACCTTGATTTGGCCGGCTTCGCCCGCCGGTACGGTTGCGACCTCTTCGTTATCGACAAGGACGGTAATGGATTCATCGCGACCGTTATCGACATACACATAGACATTCTGGTCCGTGGGGACGGCGCAGCCAGTCGTCAGCAACAAGGCCAGAGCGACGCAGCCCAGGGTGAGTGTCACGTGAAATTTGCGAATCATGTTTGGTTCCTTTGGCGATGCCAGGGGAAACGACTACAATCCAGTTTCTTACAAAAAGGTTAGGACGCATCCACGGCATGGGCAAACGCCAGAGGGGCTGGCAGGGCATTTTTTCTGTGTTGCAAATAGTCAACATCGCCCCCTTCTTTGGGGTCAAGCAGGCAGGAACCGTGAAAAGTCAGCACGTGCATCACAATCGGTCATATCTGCCAGGGTCGCTCGACGCATTGTTGTGCACGCTGGCGTTGTTTGGCATCCCGTCACTGTACGGTTCGAAGCTGGCCTGCTGGGGATTGCAGATTGAAGACATCGTAGCGGAAGCAAATGTGCTTTGCGTGCTTGTGGGTCTCGCGAACGTATTTACGTTATCGTGTGTCTTTGGAAAGGCGGAGTTCGTGCGGCGGTGGTGGGGTGCGGCGGTCATTGCCACCATCGTAGCGTTATCATTGCGCCTGACGTACGTCACGTACGAGTCGGTAGCTGGGGCGACAAGTGTTGGCGGGTTGTACGCTTCCGCAATTTGCATGGCCGGGTTCTTGCTTCGGCCAGCGATCAACCGGCGACTGACTGTCCCGATTCTTGCGGGGAGGTCGTCTCGACTGATGACAACACAGATCGCAGACATCCTCAGCGCAGCGCTATTGGTCGCGGTGGGCATAACATTCCTGCGCATTGCGGCTCAACTGTTTCCGCATTTCCAACATCGATTCACAAGGGAAGTGTGGCGAGCGGTAATGTTTGGCAGCGGGTCGTTCTACGTGCTTACGCTGTTGCCAATAGCTCTCAGTCAGTCGATGAAGATGACGCGCTCGGTTTCATATCTTGTAGCATTGGCATGGTCTATGGCAGTGGCTGGTATCGGGGTTGTCGCAGTTCGTTATTGTGGCTTGCGAGTTGCTGGATTCGAGTCGACTGGCGCCGCATGCTCATCGATCCTGTTGTACGCGGCAGGCACGGGGATCGGCCTATTCGCTACGAGGCGAATGGGCTTTGCTTGGTTCGATAGCGATGCACTGCCCACTCTGGGCAAACCGACTGGATTGGCACAACCCCTGCTCTCGAATCCGAGATTTTTGATCGGAGGACTCGTCATTGCCAGCTCGGTCGTCCTGTCGCAAGGTTCGTTCGATATGAAGGTCGCATCGTCGGTCGCGCCGGGGCAGCGGCTCGAATGGGGTCGACGTGCCGCGCTGATCTCGTGGGAAGTCGGGTCCACCCCGACGATTGGGCGTGACCGCCTTGAGTGGCCGATCGACGGAGATCATCACTACTTGATTACCGGGATACGCTCCGGTAAACGACCCGATATAGTTTCTCTTTGCGCCACGCCCAACGAAGTAATCAATTCGCAGCTCCTTAAAAATCAACCGTCAATCGAAACCCTTTGGATATCGACGTTAACCCGTGATAGCGTCGCGGCACTTGAACGCACAGGCCATATCGACACCTTAATGATGTTGGACGCGTCACAAGTACCCGAACTCCTTCCGCAATACGTTCGCCAACTTGGCAGAAGCACCATTGTTGGTTCCATCCAAATTGAAGAAGAACCTCTGACGACAGAATTGTTGGCGGCAATTGGAGAACTACGCGAATTGAAGTCACTGCGAATCTTCACCCCAGTCGATGCTCGCAAGGAGAATATTGAATTGCTTCAACGGTTGCCGTTGCAAAAGGTTCGTTTTAGCAGCGTCCCATCCGCGGTCGATGTTGACAAGTTGACAAACGTAACACACATTCATTTGCGATCGCTGACAATCGATGCTTTGGGCATCGCTTCTCTATCGACAACGCGGAACCTGAGCGGGCTCCGAATCTTGTTCGAACATTGCGATTTTGAGACGCCGGCCTTATTGCCACTCAGTCAGCTCGAATGCTCCTGGATATATTTGGAAGACTGTACGGTTGAGGGCCGACCGATCGAACATGACGATTCGCTTACGGGGCTCGAACAATTCATGGACGCGACGTAAGGCTATCGGATGGACCAAGTGGGATTGGACCGGATTCAGAGCAAAGAGTAGGTAGTTTGGGAGGGACAACTGGAATCGATCCAGAAGCGACGAATCTGTTGGGAGGGAGCGTTGACAGCGGTCGGGATTGTCGAGATAATGGTGGGGAACAAAGAGTGGGTTCTGTGGGAGAGTATCTCATGGACTCCGCACGAGCCGGTTCCGGCGTAGCCCACTGGGCCGCAGCCCGCTTTCGCCGCTTGTTTGCGTCCTACCCCTCGATCAACAAGCATCGATTCATCTAGCGAGGTACGTCAATTATGTGCCTGGAAAATTGCGCGTTGTTCGCGCTGTTCGGCTTCCCCGGCCACCTGGAAATGCTGATTGTGGCCTTCATCGCGTTGCTGCTGTTTGGCAATCGACTCCCCGGGGTCATGCGATCGCTGGGACGCGGGATCGTGGAATTCAAAAAGGGCGTCAAAGGAATTGAAGACGACGTGGAAGAGAGCTCCAAGATTACGCAAGATCAGGAGTAACCACCGATGACTTCGACAGTATTGTTCGCAATCGGCATGGGGCCGGGCGAGATGGTGATTGTTGCCATCATCGCGGTGATGTTGTTTGGCAAGCGACTACCAGAGGTTGCGCGGTCGCTCGGTAAACAATATGGGCAATTCCGCAAAGGTTTAACGGATATGCAGTCGGAATTCCGGGGTGCGATGTACGAAGTGGAAAATCAATCGTCCACGTCGAGCAATCGATATTCTCACCGTGACGATTTTGACTACCAAGAGCCGACGGCACCGCGGTTCGAGCTTCCCGCACAACCGCCATCGCCGATGAGCGACCCGGCCACGCCGAACGGCGACCGAACCAGTTAGGCCCCGACGGGTCTCAACCACTGCAGGCCGCTTGCTGTTGTGGGCGAGAAAGCTCCACTAGCCGCCCTCCCCTAGCCCAACTATAATCCGATTGGTCAGGCGATATATTCGGGGCGATTAGCTCAGTTGGTTAGAGCGCTGCATTCACATTGCAGAGGTCACTG
>JAGQPD010000577.1 GCA_020426865.1 Planctomycetales bacterium | reverse complement strand
GGGCCGAGTGGGGCAATACCGACATTGGCTTCGGATACCGCTTGCGGTTCGAATCGCGATTGCTGCATATGAACGTCGTCTATGTGTATCTCGCCTATCTCGGCGTGGTCGGGTTGCTCATGGACTTCGTCCTGGTCCAAATGCGACGACGGTTATGCCCTTGGTTCGGTTAACGGAGAGGAACGTTGGCAATGACCGTGAATATGCTGGAAGTCCGCAACGTGTCGCACTGGTTTGGCACACACAAGGTGTTGAATAACGTGAACATCACGATGCCGGCCGGACAGATCGCGGCGTTGGTCGGCCCCAGCGGTTGTGGAAAGTCGACGCTGTTGCGGGCGATCCTGGGCACGCACCCACCACGCAAGGGAGAGATCCTGGCCAACGGGCGCCCGATCTTGCGCCCCAGCCGTGACATCGGCATCGTCTATCAACACTACAGCCTATACGATTTCTTGACGGCTCGACAGAACGTCGCCTTTGGTTTGATGTTGGATCAGACGAACCTACCGCAGCGATTTATTGCACCATGGACATGGTGGCCATTGCGCCGCAAGCATCTGAAGCAGGCCGATGAACTGTTGGAAAAGGTCGGTTTGGCGGCCGCTGCGAAGCGTTATCCGAGCGAAATGTCAGGCGGCATGCGTCAGCGTGTGGCGATCGCACAGGCGTTGATCATGAAGCCCCGCGTACTGCTTCTCGACGAACCCTTTGGTGCGTTGGACGAAGCGACCCGCGAAGAACTGCAATTGATGCTGCTGCAATTGTACGAAGAAAACACGCAAGCAATGGCGCGCAACGAAGTACCTCGCTACACGATTCTAATTGTCACGCACGAGTTGAACGAGGCGATTTATGTGTCGGACCGAGTTCTGGGGTTATCACAATATCATACCGACGGGGTGAATGGTGCCACCATTCTCTACGACGAAAAGGCCCCTGTCTTTCGGCCCGGCGATCCTCGCGATTTCGCGCAATTTGAACAACAGAAGGACGACATTCGTTGCCGCGTCTTCGACCCGGATACGAACAAACAGCATCAAGAATTGGTAAAAGTCGCAGATCACATCGCGCCAAAATAAGGTCCGGATGCCCGACACAACCCTGGCTGGTGACAACGCCACCGGCGATGCTGTGTCACCCGTCAGGGTTCGGGGAGGAAGGCGGCGGGACGAATAGCCACAACACTGTCACTATGGCCGGGCAAACCGGCACGAGGGCGAGCCGTAGCGGGCTTGACACTGCGAAACGGGTTGCTGCGAAGCAGCATGCCATGTTCCTGTCTGTAATACAACGCTTAGGAAGCGACTCAGAAAGTCAGACTACTGCGGAAGTTCAGCCATACTCTGCCGCAATCGGCGTAACACGCGCGATTTCGACTGATAGACGTTGGCCACCGACATGCCCAATTCCGTCGCCGTGTCGGCCGCCGAACGGCCATCGATCGCGACCATATAAAATGCCTTCCAGACTTCGTCGCGAAACTCCGATCGAACGCGGTCGGTGACCGAACGCAACATGCCATGGCCTATGTTGTCGACACAAATCGTCGAGTCTACTTGCTCCGCCAACTGGTTGATGCGGTCCATCGCATCGGAGCCCCCCGCGGCCGCTTGCGTCTTGGCGGCTCGGCGAAAATGATCTCGCACTCGGCTGCGGGTGATCGTGGCCAGCCATGCGCGAAAACTACCCACCTCCTTCTGTCGTTGGAATTGCCCGATGCCGCGTGCCACCGATACAAACACGTCTTGAACCACGTCAGCCGCCTGGTGCTCGTCAATCCCGCTTGCCCGACACCATCGATAGACCACCGGGCCAAACGTGTTGACTAGCCGGCTCCATGCTGCTGGGTCCATCGCCTGTACGTGGCCGAGCAACATCGACGACAAGGTCGGCAAGTCTTGATTGCCAGGCTGGGGAGTAGAGTGATTCATCCTAACTATTGTAACCCAAAGCACTTAAGTCAGGCAGGCGACGGCCAAAAAAGATTTTGTCAGACCACTGCGTTCCTACTAACGTGGTTCGCTACGCGATCAATGACCTTGTATTATGAGAAGGGGAGATTTCAATGATGACCGCTACCACTTGCCCCACTGCCGAACTGTTGCGTCTCTTCTCGCTCGGTCAGTTGCCAGACGATCAGGCCGACGAGTTGACCGAGCATCTGCGGGACTGTTCGCGCTGCCAGGCGGAACTCGAAACTGTTGATGATGCCGAGGATTCGCTAATCACCGGATTGCGGGCATCGACGGGAACGGCGGAATACCTCGACGAGCCGGACTGCCGTCATGCCGTGGCCAAGGCACTTGGCGCGTTGGCCGTCGCCGCCGAAGGCCCTGAATCAGCCGATGAACACTTCCCACGCACGATCGGGGAGTATGAAATCGTACGGCATTTGGGGAGCGGTGGAATGGGAAATGTCTACTTGGCCCGGCACACCAAACTGGGGCGTGAAGTCGCCGTCAAGGTGCTGGCGTCGCATCGCTTGAACAACCTGCGGGTGCGTGAACGGTTCGAGGCGGAAATGCGGGCCGTGGGTCGATTGAGCCACCCGAATATCGTCACCGCCTACGACGCGCGCGACATCGATGGCACTCCCGTGCTCGTGACCGAGTACATTGACGGGTTCGACCTGGGCCAGCTAGTTCAGCGAACCGGTGCCCTGTCGATCGCCGATGCCTGCGAAATCGTTCGCCAGGTCGCCGTGGCGTTACAATACACAAACGAACAAGGCTTTGTGCATCGTGACGTAAAACCGTCGAATATCATGTTGAGCACAACCGGCGAGGTGAAACTGTTGGATTTGGGTCTGGCGAGGTTGCAGTTCGACGACGATGCCGTTCGCGAGATCACCACGACCGGGCAAGCCATCGGCACCGCCGACTATATCGCCCCCGAACAAGTTAACGACAGCCGTGCCGTGGACGTGCGCGCCGACATTTACTCGTTGGGTTGTACGCTTTACAAATTGCTCGCGGGTCGAGCGCCATTTGCCGACGAACAGTATCGTAACACGTTTGCGAAAATGACGGCTCACGTATCGGCCGAGCCCCCTGCCTTGCGCACCCTACGTACGGACGTGCCGCAGTCGTTGGCAAAACTTATCACGACGATGCTGGCCAAGCGGCCAGAAGATCGTGTCCAATCGCCGCAACGGCTCGTCGAACAGCTGGCTGCTTTTACGGCTGGCTCCGATCTAAAGAAGCTATCCGAGCAGGCCGATCTGTTGGAACCAAAGGAGGACTCGCCGCTGTCGGTGGCGGTAGCTCACTCGATAGCGCACGCTCGTCCTCAGCGGTTCTTCGATCGACGCGTCCCCATGACGCTGGCTCTGGGCAGCGCACTGTTTGGCTTGCTGATCGGTGTTCTCCTGGGTGTATTGCTGACAATCAAGCTGCCAGACGGGTCTCTCGTGCAAATGAATCTGCCCGATGGTAGCCAGGTTTCCCTCGATTCGACAAGTGAAGATCAACCGCGTGGCAAGACTATTCCAGCACGTGCGGCCCAAACTGCACCGCCAGACGCGTCGTGGGATCCGTACGCGGCCGCTGCTCAGGCAGGAATGGTACCACCCCACACAAGCTCACC
>JAGQPD010000576.1 GCA_020426865.1 Planctomycetales bacterium | reverse complement strand
GTCGAGCGTCTGGCCGATCGAGTTGCCGTATTACGGGACGGCGAAAACGTAGGCGAGTTGGGACGTGACGAGATCAGCCATGATCGGATGGTGAGCATGATGGTGGGGCGCGATTTGGGCAGGTTCTATCCGCGGCATTCGCATCAGATCCGCGAACCCTTGCTGGAAGTCAACGATTTGGTGACGGCAACGTGGCCGAACTGCCGGTTGTCGTTTACCGTGGGGCGGGGCGAGATTGTTGGCGTGGCGGGGTTGGTGGGGGCCGGACGCACGGAAATGCTCCGTGCATTGTTCGGTACCCAACCGCCGATTTCCGGGAAGATTTTGGTCGAAAGCAAGGAGATCCGAATCCATGGCCCGTCCGATGCCATTCGTGCCGGAATGGGGTTGGTGCCCGAGGATCGCAAGTTGCACGGACTGGTGACCGAAATGCCGGTGAGGCACAACGTTGGATTGGCAGGGCTTAAGGCCGATAGTCGCTGGGGTTGGTTTCGCAACGGTAAAGTCGAGGCGGCGGCGTCGCGACGGATGGTAGATCGATTGCGGATCAAGACCCCAAGCGACATGCAAATCGCGAGATTCCTGTCGGGCGGCAATCAGCAGAAGGTGGTATTGGGCAAATGGCTGCACGTCCGGCCGAAGTTATTGTTGCTGGATGAACCGACTCGAGGAATTGACGTCGGTGCCAAACATGAGATTTATGAGTTGATGGAATCGTTGGCGTCCGACGGATTGGCAATACTGTTTGTGTCGAGTGAAATGGAAGAGATCATTCGCATGAGTGACCGAGCGCTGGTGATGCGCGAAGGGCGCTTGATGGGGCAGTTGTCACGCGAACAGTTGACGGAAGAAAATGTGATGCGGTTGGCGACTAATGCCAGTTGACCTGCAACGAAAACGATCGGATGTGTGATGAACCTGAAATCGTGGGGGATTTTCGGACTGCTTATGGCGTTGTGTGCGTTCATGGCCGTCATGACGGCCGACCCTTGGTATCAGATTACCGATAGCACGTTTCTGCAGCCGAACAACGTGGAGAATCTATTGCGGCGCACGGCCCTGTATGGGTTGTTGGGAATCGGCGTGGCGTTCGTGATCATTTCCAGTGGCATTGACTTGTCTGTCGGTTCACTTGTTTGTCTGTCAGCCTGTTTGCTGGCGATCTGTCTGCAGGTTGATTATCGGGCGGCCGATGGCAGGCGTGTTTTTCGCACATCGACCAGTGATGCAAACATAGCCGTCTACGGTGACGCGTCGGATTTGTCGGACGGCGACTTGATCCGGTTCTGGGGGGGGCGCCGCGCTCGCAACGCACTTGTCCACGTCCGCTCAACGCAGCAGGTCACACTGTTTGACGAACAGGATCATCGTGTCGGTGCGGGGACGGTTGTTGTCATTGACGAGGCATTGAGTCGCGACGACGACGGAGGGCAGATCGCTCGTGCCTATGCCGTGTCGCGATTCGATCGCGGTGCGCGCTTGGTGCTATTGCCGAGCGGCGTGCCCCGATTATCGCCGCGAGATCAAATAACGCTCGTCCATCCTCAGTCGGGACTCAAGGTATTGGAAATTCTTCACGTCGAACCGGCCGACGAAGGCGTGCTGGTGACGTTAAAACAGGATCTCGGCAACGACTTCGATCGCGATTGGGTGTGCGTGCCGTTGCAGCGGCATCAACGGATGCCGGTCCCCCTGGCTATTATCACCGTATTGGCGGTCGCCGTCGTGTTGGGGGCGATCCACGGTCTATTGGTGACACGCGTGAGGCTGCAGCCGTTTGTCGTTACGCTGTGCGGATTGATGATCTACCGCGGCCTGGCTCGGTGGCTGACCGGCGACGATCCCGTGGGATTTGGTAATGAATACGTATCGACGCTCAGTCCTTGGGGGAGCGGCAAATTCACGTTGTTTCAATGGCAGCAGGCTGGTCACGAAAATAGTTTTGGCGTTCCTTACCCGTTCTTCGTCCTGTTGGTGGTTGCCTTTCTCGCCAGCGTATTCTTGAACCGCACCGTCTGGGGACGCTACTTGCTGGCGCTCGGTCGCAACGAAGAGGCTGCGCGCTACAGCGGAATTAACACCGGCAGGACGACTGTCATTGCCTATGTCATCTGTGCCCTGGCCACCGCCACCGGCGGGATGTTGTTTGCACTCGATGCCAATTCTGTGTCCCCGTCCAGCTTCGGGAACTTTTTTGAATTGTACGCAATTGCTGCAGCTGTGCTGGGGGGCTGTAGCCTCCGGGGAGGCGAAGGGACCGTGATGGGAGTCATCGGCGGAACGGCTGTCATGCAAGTGCTCAATAATTTGATTCTGTTACTCAAGATCTCGGAGAAGCTGGAGGCAGTCGTGATCGGTGGCGTGATCCTGATCGGAGTACTCGCGGATGAAGGTATTCGCTCGGCCGCTGCTCGCCGTCGCGCGCGCCGAACCCGCGAGAAATGAATTCACGAAAAACGAATTCACGAAAACAGAACCCGCGATCGATGACCTATGTCGCCCATCCTAGATCGGTCCAGGGATAACTACTCGACCCACAACTTGGTCGCGCCGAAGGCGATTGCGAGCCAGCCGACAATAAAACAGATGCCGCCCGACGGGACCACCAGATGGTGCAGTGGGGTGGCGGCGAATGCGTTGTAGTAAATTCCGCCGCAAAAAAGGATTGAGCCCAAAACCAATATGAACCCGGACACCGTGAACCAGGCGTTTGGCTGTTGCAACGCCAGGATCCCGACCGCAAGCAGTGCCAACGCGTGAAACAGCTGATATTGCGTCGCAAGTTCGCAGTTTTCCACGCGCGTGTCAATGGTTGCCAAATCGACGCCGCGGGTTTGCAGATAATTCTTCATGCCGTGTGCGGCGAAAGCGCCCATACCCACGGCCGAAGCACCTAACAACGCACCAATAAACAACCAATTTCGGGGCGACATGGCTAGCCATCCTTCCAGAAACGATCCATCGTATATACTGCCAGCAAGCCAATCAGCTTGGACTTTGACCATCAACTATTAGAGCATATGACCCACGATTTGCCCAACACCGATTCGGCACCGATTCCGCCGCGATACGTGCGGCAATCTCAATTCGCGGCGCTGGGGACCGAGGGACAGGCCCGGATCCTGCAGTCGACCGCCCTGGTCGTCGGGTGTGGGGCGCTGGGTTCGGTTATCGCAAACACGCTCGCCCGGGCCGGGGTCGGCACCGTCCGAATTGTCGATCGAGACTTTTTGGAATGGAATAATCTCCAACGCCAAGTGCTTTACGACGAACAGGACGTTCGAAATGGGCTGCCCAAGGCCATCGCTGCCGCGAACCGTCTACGGCAAATCAACAGCTTGGTGACGATCGAACCTCATGTGGCCGACGTCTCCTCACAGAATATTCACACCCTGGCCGAAGGAGTTCAAGTCATCGTCGACGGTACCGACAACTTCGAAACTCGGTTCCTCATGAATGACTATTCGCTTCGCTTCCACGTCCCGTGGGTGTTCGGAGGTTGTATTGGCGCTGAGGGGCAAACAATGACGGTGATCCCCGATCGCTCCGCTTGCCTTCGGTGCCTGATTCCCGAAGTCCCGCCGCCAGGAACCTCGCCCACCTGCGACACAGCAGGCATCTTGGCGCCCATTATTAACGTGATTGCGTCGATACAGGCATGTGAAGCATTGAAGATTCTCAGCGGCAACGTTGATGCCGTCCATCCGGGAATGTACGTCTTTGACTTGTGGGAAAACCGCGTCCGGCAAATCAAAGTCGATTCGCTCCGCGCCTCTGGCGGCTGTCCGGCTTGTAGCGGTCAACAATTCCCGTGGCTTGATGGCACTCGCACTAGCCAATCCGCCATTCTCTGCGGCCGCAATGCCGTTCAACTCAGCTTTCCCCAGCGCGGGCGGGTCTCGTTGGAACAGATGGCGGAGAAGCTTTCATCACTTGGCAAAGTACAAACCAATCCGTTTCTGCTTCGGTTCTACGTTGACAATATCACCATCACGCTGTTTGCCGATGGGCGTGCCATCGTGAGCGGAACGGACGATGTCGCCCAAGCCCGCAGCCTGTACGCGCGGTACATCGGCAACTGACCAACGTCGCTGCTCTCGGATTTCACATAGCTCCAGCCGACCCGCCGGCGTTTGAAGCGTTTACCTGTCCGGAACACGGGATGGGATGCCGATAACCTGCGGCGTCGGCGGAGCGATTCGCGTCGTGCCGCAGGCGCGGACGTGCTACATGAAAACAGGGTTGGCTCGGCCTTGGCCGATATCAATGAAACCCGTCTCGCTCCGCCGTGTCCAACCGCGTTGGCATTCTTGCCTGTATTGGCCATGGCCGGGCCGGATGTTGGCGCTCGGGACACGGCTGGAGCTATATGCGGCCACGGCCGCTGCGACACTTAAGTGGCAGCGGCCGTCTCTTCGACATGCTCGGACAAACGCTTCCGAGCGACGTGCAACCGACGCTTGATCGTTCCGACGGGAGCATCAAATCGATCGCTCATCTCTCGCAACGATTGGCCGTTCACATAGAACGCCACCAACGTTTCGCGATCCATGTCACGCAACCGATTCAGTCCAGCGCGAACCTCGTCGCGTCGTTCGCCGTCCAACATGATAGACAACGGCGTCGAACGTTCCGTATAGGTAGCCTCGATCAATTCCGGATCGACGGAGGTCACCGGGGCGCGCCGTACGGCACGATTGATCGCCATGTTGTTGGTGATCGTGCGCAACCACCCGGTGAAGCACCGGGGATCCCGTACCTGATCCAGTTTCAACATCACTTTGACGAACACGTCCTGGACTAATTCCTGAGCGTCAGCGTGGTCCCGCAACCGCTTCAAGGCAATTGCGTACACGAATCCTTGGTAGCGCTCAAACAACTGGCCAAAGGCGGTTCGATCGCCGTTCTGCGCGGCGCAGACCAAGCGAACGGTTTGCGTTTCGTTTTCGACATTGTTGACGTAGGTCGTCACGACTTATCTCTCCTAAACGATTGAGTACACGTTCGACCTGTTAGATGGGCTTGGTGGAATTCAAAGCAACCAACAAGCTACGAACAGGACGAACCCAGGGGCCCAACCACGCGGTCGGCCAGGGCAATTGAGCAAGATTGGGATGTTGTCACCGCAAGGGCAGTTGGTTGCTTTGCGGTGGGACAGCTAACCTATGCTGGGTAACTGTCTTCCCATTCTGCTCGCCCGGCCGGGGGCCCCCAGGCGTTGGCCTTTACCAAGGCCTGCCAAGGTGCCCGCGGTGGCGCGACACGTCGCGCCTGGCGTGACCGCTACCACGGCAAGTTGGCACTTCGGCATGCTCGAAAACATTGTTTTCCAAACATGCTGCCAAAGGTGGTAGCGCGATAGGAGTCGCGGTGAATAGGAGCGCGCATGTTCGGTGCGGCCACTACGTACCTCAACGACTACCAAGCCAGCGCGTGCGATACAATCAGCAATCGCGTCGATTACGGCATTGATAATGGTGTTGACGTTACGCATTTCAGCCTCCCGGGTGCGCTCCTGCGCGATGGAGAGAATAGTACTTCTAGTGATATTACATTCGCGAAACCCACAATAACCGGACATGAACGAATTCATGCCGCTTCATCCGCTATAGGCACTCTATCATGCCGCCCACAGGAAGGCAAACATTTCGGTGCCGCTAGCGACGAATTCAACGGTCCTGCCGCGACTTGCCGGGGACCCGACGGTCGCGGTAGTGACATAGACGCTCGATCGGTCCATTGGTTCACCGGTTCGCAACAAATTTGCAGAATTTTTTTGCCGACCTCCGCGGATTGTCGGCCTGCCGACGTTTTTCTCGGGGAATTCACGCAAATCTGTCATGTTCCCAGCGGTATTGGGCTGGCAACAAAAGACCGAAAAGCCGCCTCGGCGTACTGGAGGTCCCCGTCGCGTGGCACCCATATCGCCCGCACTCGCCCCCGGCGAATAACCCCCTTTTCCAAAAACTCCTGGAACAGCGTATAACGGAGCCTCCCCCCATCCTCCCCTACGAACAACTCTGCCCCCTGATAATCGGCGGGAAACACCATTTCCACATAACTACAAGGGACATCAGCAAGCCGACAGAGAAACACGGGGGCCTGGTCCGCCGATAGACTGGACACTTTGGCGCCCGGGACATGCTCATGCCAATGTTGCGGATCGTCCGCGTTCCAACTCCACCAGCCCGACCCCGTGGGTGACACCGTCTGACAGTGTAATGCCGGCTGACTGGCCAACAAACTTGTTTGTACCGACGCCACCCATTCGACCCCCCCATATTCTAGCTCCGATATCGACCGCCAAATCACTTGACGGTACGCGGTCCCGGTCGGGCGTTGCGCATACTTGACAATCAAGTCTCCATCGCGAACGAATTGCTCGACCAGCACTTCGTCCTCCTCCTGACGACTCGTATCCGCCCAGCTCTGCATCGGGACCAGTCCCAAGCAGCCTTGGCCGTGCCAGCGGATGCCGTGCATCCCGTCCTGCGGTCGCACGAGATTCAATCGCAATGCCAAATCCCCATCTGCCATCTGTGCCAATTGATCGTGGACGTGCCACGTCACCTCGCTCATTGTCCTTCCGCTCCTAAGTATGCACCAAAGAATCTCCGCCGAACCGGCTTGTCAGTGTAGCCTCCTTACATTGACAGTGGCAACAGGAACGTGCCCGGCACCCGTCGCGACGTGAGTCGCCGAGTCAATACTCGGCATCGCCATCCAAAATCTGAATGGCAGAACTGTCTAGTGTTGCAGCAGCACAATGCACCGCGGTGATGCGGAAATGTGGCATGACACGTGTGCGCTGCTGTGCCGCAGCGTACGTGAGAGAGCGACGTTCGGATTCGATTGAGCCAACGTGCAATAAAAAACCCCGCCGTTCGACATGCGAAGCGGCGGGGCCGGAACAGAGAAGAGGCCGACGGATCAAGCAGATTTAAAAAAGTATGAATCCAGTACCTCGATAATATTTTTTGTTCCGTCCAGATGACAGGAGCTCCATTTCTGCCTGGCCGCTCTTGCTGTCTCCTGATATTTGATAATAACAACTTCGTACATCATGTCCAGTCGTCTGCGTAAAAAAATATTTCATTCCATCATTTTTCGACCTTTCCACGAATCGCCAAAACCATCAACATGAACTCTTCGGCCCAGATTCTCAATCCACGGCTGGACAAAAAACTTGTAGAAATAAAAAAGTTTTCCTATTTTCACCAGATTGAATGAGGGAAATATGCACGCGTTTTTGGCAGTCTGCGAAGAGGCAGCGCGGGCTGGCGGCGAGGTGTTACAGCATTGGCGAGGCCGGTTTGCCGTGCGGAGTAAGGCGCCGGCGGACCTGGTGACCGAGGCCGATTTTCAATCGCAGCGCCGGATCCGCGAAATCGTGCTGAAAGCGTTTCCAGACCATGATTTTCTCGGCGAAGAAGCCGATGGTATCCCGACCGAAACCGCGAAGTATCGCTGGATCGTTGACCCGCTTGACGGAACCACCAACTATGTCCACGGCCTTCCGCACTACAGTGTGTCGATCGGCCTGATGCAAGACGACGAACCGATCGTGGGCGTCGTCTTCGATCCGGCAAAGGACGAATGCTTCGCTGCCGCCAAGGGATTCGGGGCGACCCTCAATGGCGAGTCGATCCGAGCGAGCCAGGTCGTGGGGTTGGAAGAGGCATTGGTCGTTACCGGATTTGCTCCGGGCGTTACCGGCGATTCCGAAGAGGCCGCCATGTTTCTTCACATGCTCGGACACTGCCAGGCCATCCGCCGACTCGGATCCTCCGCGCTGAATCTCGCCTACGTCGCCTGCGGCCGCCTGGACGCTTACTGGGGGACCACCGTCAAATCGTGGGACGTCGCCGCCGGCATTTTGTTGGTCCGCGAAGCCGGTGGAGTTGTCTCCGACATTGATGGTACGCCGTTCAAGCTCGAATTCCCCCGCACCGTCGCATCCGCCACCCCGCAAATCCACCAACAGGTACTTTCCGTACTCCAGCGTGCGACACGTATGTAATACCAACGTAGGACGAACGTCGTGCGACATGACCGTTAGACATGACCGATGGAACTATGTCGTCGAAGGCTGGCATTCCTGGCCGGTTGCAATTAGCGATGAATACAAAAGTGCTAGCACTTGCCGATTGGCAGCGCATTGGATTTGCATTGCGATGCCGTTTTCGTTTACATTCCCCGATGGACGGAGCGCCCCTGGGCTGCGCAACTTATCGTGAAATCCCTTCGGCTAAGGATTAGCAACATGCGATTCAAAACATCCACGACGCTACTGATCGTGATCGTGACACTGGTCAGTTCCGCTTCTATTTGTCGGGGGCAAGGGTCGAATGATCCACGACAGATCGATCGTCGACGGGAGTTGGTGGATGGTATCTTGCAGACATTGGTGGACGCCGAGATTCAGAGTATTCCGGATCGACTTCCTGGTGACCGAAGTGTGGTACAGCCGGCGCAATTGAGCCCCGAGATGCGCGAGGCACGTGCTGCGATCAGCGAACTCTCCGCAGACACGACGCGTTTGATCAACTCGCTTTATGGCGAGCAATCGTATTCGCAACAAGTGCGTCCCCTGTTGGGGGATGCGTTGCGGGTGAAGGCATCGACGGAAGTCATGCTGCAACTCAGCGAATACTACACGATGCCGGTCGAGTTGATCATGGATTTCGAGGCCCTGGATCGGCAGTGGCGTTTGTTGAGCCAGCGCATCCGGCAGATTCCCACGTTAAGTTCAGGCGTGTTGCAGGCGGTCGAACGCGTTCATCAAAGCGATCGCAAGTTGGGTAAGCTGCTGGGGGTCCAGCCGCAAGTGGACCTGAACCAGTTGCAGCAAACGGCGAGTGGATTGGCCGGATCGTTCCGCAAGCTGGTCGAGGATGTGCAGCTATACACACGCAATACTCCCAGTCGCGATGCATTACTCAATGCCGGGCGTGGTGTTCAATTGCGTCTGAACGACTTTCGTCTGGCGATTCAACAATCGCGTCCGTACGACGATCTGACCGCGCGATACAAACTATTCCGCGATGGCTGGTACGCCATGCGGCGAACGTTGCGGTTGGTCAATCACGCAACACTGCAGCGCGATATGCTGGAAATGGCGGCCGGCGATGATGCGATCCATCAGCTGCTGTGGTTGAACAAGGAGCTCGACCGCGAGGAAGTGGCCTATCTCACCAGCGTGTTAGGGCGCGATAGTGACGGGCTCTTTGACGGAATCTCGCTTAAATCACTGATTCGATTGCCCAGGGCTTCCGAGGTTGTGGGGGTCGTGCAGGAATTCAACCAACGAACCGCCGACTTTTCGCAATCAGTGGCGTCAAATGCCAAGATTGACGACTTGATATGGGATTTCCGTGTGCTCGAAGTCCAATGGCAGGCTGTGCGAGAGAAATTGGCCCCACTCAATCCAAAGTCGGGCGTGATCAGCCTGGACAATATCGGCGAGATCGTCGCAGCGTTGCGCGAAGCGCTCGGAGTTCAGGACTTGATGGAGCAAAACGTGCCGGTGCAGCTGGCCAGTGACCTGGAATCTCTGGCGGATCAGTTGCACCAAGATATGGTTCGATACATCCGACGCCCCAGATACACGGCCAAGTTTGTTGCCGATGCCACGGGTGCGTCGTCACGGTTCTTGGATCTCGCGAAATACGCACACCAGGGAATTGTCGACAATCAAGATGCCGATCGCATGCGGCAGATCACCGATGCAATGGGCAGACAATGGACCGATGTCACCAATACCATCAACCGTGTTCCGCCCGAAGAACAGCAAGTGCTGGTCCGTACCAGTGCGCAAATCCCCGCCGTCATGGCGAAATTGCAGTTGCTGTACGGTTACTAGCTTACGACACTAGCTTACGACACTAGCTTACGACACTAGCTTACGACACTAGCTTACGGCTAGCATCTGCCGTGCCAACTCCGCAAACGATTCATTCACCCGTTCGCCGGTTTTGGCGCTGGTCGTTTGCACGTTCCAACCATCGCTTTTTAGCTCATCCAATGAGGCATCGCTGATCGCCCATTCGTCGACGAGATCTAGTTTATTAACGAGCAAGATAAACGGGACGCTGCCCACGGTTTCGACCGCCCGTTGGTGCAACTTGTGAACCGTTTCCATCGATTCTGGTCGCGTCCCGTCAGCGACCAACAAGTAGCCCGCCATCCCCCGCAGGTAAGATGCATGTACCTGCTGGTATCCGTCTTCGCCGTGCAAGTCCCACAACATCATTCGCACATCATGGCCATTGATATTGACAGCTTTCCGGTCGATTTTCACTCCGACAGTCGTCAAATACTGATCAGAGAATTTGCTGGTCACGAATTGACGCACTAAGCTGGTTTTGCCAACCGCGTACGAGCCAAGCATGCAAATTTTTTTCTGAATCATTGTGTCGTTATCATCGTGTCGTTGATCGCTCCGCGATCACCTGATGTCGCCAGTCGTACTGCGATCCGTTCATGAAACAGGCCGCGTTTGCCTGACGCCCACCTAACCTACGATACGATTAATGACCGTCATTGACTATATGGAATGTTACACTTCTGGGGGGTGTTTGGCTACTAGTCGTCCGTTGTTCGGCGGTGGACCGTTCGGCGATCGGACGCAGCCAACGGGTCGGTATGCCTCGGTCGATCAAGTGACCAGTAACCTGTTCGGCCCAATTTGTCCCGAGTAATTCACCCGTTGCGTCTCCGGGGGACGCGACGCCGCGCCCCCGCACTTCAATTCGAACCTGCACACGATTCCTTTCGGCTACGGCGATGATCTGGCGAATCACTTGTGCGGCGTCGTCGAGCTGTTGTTTGCTGGCCGACAACACGTACGTATCCTCCCTGCCGGCCTCAATGACGATGGCACTTAGCTGCTCACGCAGCGAAGGCTTGCGCACCGATTCGGGCTCACGGACCTGCGACAAGTCGAATGCGGGCAGGCCGCTGGTGTTCGACAGTTTCTCCTGTGCATACTTGGTCCAGCCATGCGAGGCCGCGCCAGTAAAGGTGAGTTTCCCGCCCTGATAGTCGACCCATACGGTCGACGGGAGCTTGATTGCCGCATCGAGCCGCTGTCGCACAAAGGACTCGTCAAGACAATAGTACGACTGCCACTGAAGATGCAGTTTGCTCCGATCAACGGCTGGTCCATCGAGCAGTTGGTGGGGATCGTGAACGAGGGGGTCGCGCTTTCCCTCAAAAAAATACTCGTCATCACGAATCTCCGCCGAAACGATCTCGACACCTGCCAACTCCCGGACGACATCCAGCCACTGTTGCCAGGCGGGATAGGTAATGGTCAACTGTGTTTCGTCCGTCGAGCGTTGTGGCAACGTCAATTCCGCCAACGTGCGGGCGCGTGATACAAATTCAATTGGCGCTGTTCCGACCAACAGCAACTTCCCTTCCGCGACGCGAATCTCCGCACCATGCGGCGGCTGCAACGCCGCTGTTGCTCGCCATGTCTCAAACGCATCGTCGGGGCATTCGTAGGGTGCGAATTCCATCCGAACGCCGTCTTGGACCGCGGTCTGATTCGCCAGCAGTTTTTCGGGGTCTCTCGCCAACGGATCACGCAGCCCTCGGACGAAGTATCCCGCGCTGTCGCGCCCCGATTCGGTTACCACAACTCCCGGTTCGTCGCGCAGTTGCTTCAGGAACTGCAACCAATCGGAATCGCGATCCTTGACCTGAGCCCAATCCCAATGTTGAATCTGCGGAAAGCGGCTAGTTCGTTCGCTGACACGTTCCAGCCACTCGTGTCGAGCTTCTCCCGTAATTGTGACCGTCCCGTGGTCGTAGCTCAATTGTACCGACGGAGGAAGATCCAACGCCGTGGACAACCGACGGGTCCAATATCGATCCTGAACCAACTGAAATAGCCACCAACCAATCGCGCCAATCAGCAGCAACGGGATGGCCCAGCCGATGATACGTCCGACGGAGAGTCCCTTTCGACGATTGGTCGCCCGGTACTCCGCGACCAACAGTGGTTCCAGCAGCTCCTCCGCCGGCTGCATTGCGGTGTCATCGCCGGCGAATGACGCCAGAGGTTCACGATAGTCGACATGGATTTGCTCGAGCGTTTCGATCAGTCTCTCGCGAAGTTCCTGCGGAGGATAGCCGCGAAAGGCGACCGCTAGTACCGCTTCCGGACCGTCTTCCACCCACACCGTGCGATCGCCGACTTGCATTGCATCGAGCATATCGGCACTGTTTCCGCCGAAGGAGTCGCGCACAAAATCCCGGATCGCCGTTAGCATCCCGGAAACCAAGTCAGCATCTTTTTCCCTGTCGGCGGATGTGGAAGCTTGGGCGAGAAGCAGTCCCGAGTCCCGATGGATGAGCAGCACTTGTTCGATGCGATAGATCAAAGTGTGCAGCAGGACTACCTCGGCAAACGGCTTGCCAGTTCGCATTGCTTCCATGCGCCATTGCAGGCCTTTCCACGAAAAACTATGTTCGAGCGTCTGATTGAGGCTTTCGACCATCGAGCTGATGGCCTGGCGAATGGAACGTCGGATCGCCGGACCCATGATCGGTGCAATGACGTCAACGAGTCCTTGCGGGTTGCGGCGAATTGAATCTTGAAATGCATCGGTCAGCGTGGGCGCCAGTGCCTTCGCCAAATGATGGTCGCGCTGGCTGCCGCGTCGTACCGCTTCCGGAAGGATTTGGCTCAGCTTTTCCGCGTCGACGGAGATGTGTTCGACTTGTTCTTCAAGGTCGTCAAGCCGGTGCTGTTCGGGCTGTACCAGCAATCGACGCAGTTCCTGCATCGCCTCGGCGCCGCGGGGGACGGCACGTCGAGGCGTCGAGGCCGGCCGATCGTTACTCGCTGAACTCATACAACTTGCTTCAAGATATTGCCCAAAAACGACGTCGTGCATCGGAGATTACGTTTCGTCGCTCAACCGCTCCGACAACTCATGCAACAACGTCCGAAGACTGTCACGACTGACCTTGTCACTCTTCAACTTGCTGAAACTGTCCTGCAACGAGCGATGAATCATCGCATGTTGTGCGTCAAGCTGCTCCCGCAACAACGCCGCCTGGTCCAATGTGTGCTGACGCAACGTCTGCTCCGTATGAACCAGCCGCTCGTTCAGTCGGGCCATGTTTTCCACTAACTGCGACAGTTTGGTGCGCATCTCCTCCTGGTGCTGCTGCTGGATTGCCGCCAGTCTCGCCTGCTCGGCCTGGAGCTGCTCCTGTACCGCAACCAGTTCGCTTCGCAATGTCTGTTCCATCGCCTGACTGCGGTCGCGAATCGATTCTTCGATACGCTGTGTCTCCTCCGACAGACGTGTCTCCATCTGTGACGCACGCATGTCTTGTGCGCGCAACTGTGATCCGAAGAGAATCTCCCGGACTTGCTCCAACCGATGTTGCTCCTCCATCGTCGGATCCGGTGACTCGTGCTCTGCTGCGTTCATGGTGATCCCTCGATCAATGGAATTGTCCGCTTGCCCGTACCTATCCGTTCATGATAACCTCGCGCGATCTCCTATCCTCGCCAGATTCTTATGGATTTCGCCAGTCGATGCAACGATTGTAACGACTGCAGTGCCAGCAACACGTGACCGGTCACGCCGATTGTGACGATTGTTCCCAAGTCGTTTCGCATCGTCGGTGTGTCGCCCGCAATTGCGGCGGAGTTGCTGCGGTGGCGCCGCCGAAATCGTAATGTACGGTTCCGTAATATCTTCAGAAAATGGTCGTGCACGGTAACACCAAGCCAAGGATGGCAAGATGAATACGTCTCGCACACTCGCGATGCTCCTGCGCTTTGACGCTGGATACCCAATCCACTGTGCGAAATCGGCGTTGTTATCGGTTTGTGTGCTCCTTTCATTCGCCGCCGCCGACGAGTCGTACGACGCTGACGACGACACCTATGCCGGCATCGCTGCGCCGTACTCTTCGCCGTACTCGGCGCTGGACGGTGTGGCGCTGGACGGTGTGGCGCTGGACGGTGTGGTGCTGGAAGGTGCGGTGCTGGAAGGTGCGGTGCTGGAAGGTGCGGCGCTGGACGATCCCGACGATACCTACGTCATGCCGACCCAGGCGACGCAATCGCTGCTGGGTGGTTTTTTGCCGCTGGTCACCTCGCCGGCGCGCTTCGGCCAGACTGATCAATTGCGACAGGATCAAAACGCGCGAAACGATTATGTCTGGTCCAGTACCCGCATGCGTTTGGCACCGGTTCCCGAAATGTTCGGTGACTTCTTCTTCCGAGGTGGCAGTATTGCGTTCGGTCCGTTCGCCGCAGGTGGACCGACGGTCGGGATCCCGGTCGCCGGTGGGAGTCGCCGGATGTTGGTCGCCGAACACAACCGTGCCTTGCCGACGGATCGCGTATTCTTCGACTACAACCATTACCATAACGCCTACGAATTCGTGACGCCGGCGGGACTTTCCCATTTGTCCGTCGACCGCCTGCTGTTCGGTGCCGAAAAGACTTTTTGGAATGGTCTAGCATCGGTGGAATTGCGGCTCCCCTTCACCGGTGATGTCGATTTCACCGACGCTGCCAGCGGAGTAGGTGTCGATGGGGGAAACGTCGGTAACCTATCGGTCATCTTCAAGGGGGTGATGACGACGTACAGTGATTCGATTCTGTCCGCGGGGTTGGGGCTCGACCTTCCAACCGGAAGCGATGCACTGCTGAATTTTGGCGCGGCAGCATTCGAAGTCCAGGATGACATTGTCTATCTTTCGCCGTTTCTGGCATGGCAGCAACGAAACGGATGTCGGTCGTTCCTCAACGCCTTTGCGCAGGTCGACGCACCATTAGGTGGCAATCGGCTGTTCGTCGATAACCGTGGGATTACCCCCAACGCAAGTTTGGGGCGGATCAACGAACAGACGCTGTTGCACCTGAACGCCTCGTGGGGACACTGGCTGTGGCAGAATGACTGTCGGTTCTCACGCGGTCTGACGTCGTTAGCCGCGTTACTGGAATTGCATTACGTCGCTACGTTAGACGACGCGGCGACACTTGCCACCGCCGGAATCACTGCCGGTGAAACTAGAAATCGCACACAGATCGTCAATACGACGCTCGGCGCACATAGTGAATTCAACCAGCATACGTCGCTGCGTGTGGGAGCCGTGTTTCCCTTGACGGAGGCGCCCGAGCGGTTGTTTGATGCCGAATTAACGGTGCAATTGCGACGGCGGTTCTAGACGGCGACTCCTAGACGGCGACTCGCTCCGATTCAGCCCGCAGGTGATTCGTGTTTCGCGCGGCCTTTGAAATTGCTTGCTGCTAAGAAACGAGCCGGCGGGCTTGGCCACAAAGGCCTCCCCCGCCGGACTCAGGCACCAGAGGGTCGCGTCAATATGCGGTGAAAATGCGAAGGACCAAACGGTCGCTTCGGCGTTTTGGGCGTTTTTTGCAGCGTTTTGTCTGCTACCCAGAACATTGCCGCCGCGGCGGCGAACCGGACAAAAAAATTTTTTTGCCGCTCGCCCAAGTGCTGGTCCGCCGTTCATCGCACGCGTGCGGTACGTGGAATCGCTTAGCCGGCTTTGCGGCGGGGCTGAGCCGGATCGGTCCAATGTGGCGGACGCAGAATGGGTGCTGGTGGCACAAAGTGAGGGCCAATGCGACCGGTCGTGGACCGATCCCATTGATGTTGCTGGACGGCCTCGTGAATCTGCTCGGCGATCATCACCGCGTGATGGCCATCGTGACCGGTGACTTGCGGTGCTGTTCGGTGGCGAATGCAATCGACAAAGTCCCGCAATTCGTCCGCCAGTGCATTGCATTGGGGAACGTCAAGATCGGTGCGGGGCATCACGAGTTCAAAAAAGCTGTCGCGTAGCGAATTACGCTGATCGGCCGACAGTTGCTCGACGTTCGTGGCGTCGATTTCGGCAGCACCGTGGGCGTTGACCACAGTAGCGGTGCGACTGGCAAAGTCGATCAACGTATGAGAGTCGCAGGAGACGGCTTGCATCGTACGTTGGGCGACGGTGCTGACGCGCGAGGCGAATAGGTCGGCGACACAGCCATTGGCGAGATGAAGTCTTGCCTGAACCCAATCTTCGTTCTCGCCGACGCGGCTGATGCCCATGGCATCTGTCTGGATCACGTGACTGGCCGTTGCTGAAAGAACGAGGTCGATATCGTGAATCATTAGGTCTAACACGACACTGACGTCGGTCGAGCGGAACGTGTAGGTGCTGCTACGATGGCCTTGAAAATAGCGTGCATCGTGCAGGAAAGGTCGAGCGGCGACCCAGGCGGGATTGAATCGCTCGATGTGTCCAACTTGCAGAATGGCTTGGCTGCGCTGGGCGGCCTCGAGGATCCGAAGTGCTTCGGCCGATGTGGCTGCCAAGGGCTTTTCGACGAGCACATGGATGCCATGGTCAAGGAGGAACTGTGCGGCCTGGCAATGTCCGTGCGTTGGCGTGGCGATTACGGCCGCGTCAACGAGTCCGACCAGGTCCTGGAAGTGTTCGCGGGCAGCGAAATCGCAGAGTGAATGAGCATGATCGCGGGCGATGGGGTCCGGGTCGACGACGGTTACCAGTTGCACGTCGGGCATGTCCGCAATGAGTCGCGCGTGAATGCGGCCCAGATGTCCGACGCCGACGACAGCCATTCGCAACTTTTTCACGCGGCCCTCCGCACATCGCGAGAGCGTCCGTGTCGACCTTCCGTCTGGTTTTGGATGAAGCTTAGCAAGTGATTGACTTGTGGGCATAACTTGCCGTTGGACCGGAGGATTTCGCGCGCGTGATCGAGTCCGACTTTGGCGCGATAGAGCAGTCGATGGGCATCGGCCAGCGCGTTGATCGTTTCGGCGGAGAAGCCATTGCGTTTGAGTGCCACGACATTAATGCATCGTGGTCGCGAAGGGAGCCCTTCGACGAGCATATAGGGTGGGACATCGTGCAAGACACGGCTCAGGCCGCTGACGAAGCTAAAACTGCCAACGCTGGCAAAGTGGTGAACGGCAACGTTTCCGGAGAGCGATGCGTGGTCGGCGACATGTACGTGACCGCCGAGAAGCGTAGCGTTGGCGATGATCACATGATCTCCCACGACGCAGTCATGAGCAATGTGACTGCCGGCCATGAAGTAGCCGTGCGAACCCACGATCGTAATCCCACTATCCTTTTCCGTACCGCGATTTACGGTCACCGATTCGCGAAAGATATTGTGGCTGCCGATTTGGACTTGGGTATCACTCCCTCTATAGCTGATATCCTGTGGTTCACCGCCGATGACACAACCAGGGTGAAAGTGGTTTCCTTCGCCGACCACAACGTATCCCTTGAGGGTGACGTTGTTTTCCAGACGAGTTCCATCGCCAATTCTCACGTGAGGTCCGACCACGCAGAAGGGGCCGATTTCTACGTTGTCACCGATTTCAGCTCGTGGGTCAACCGCGGCAAGCGGGGAGATTTTGTGAGACATCGAATCGCCCTGTCCAAGCGTCCTTGCTTTGTATTACAACGGTATTCTATTCTTATCGTGGAGATAAAAAATGTTTCGCACGTCCAATGCGTGAAGGTATTACGCCGAGTAACGGAAGATTCGGCTCACGGCATGCGATTCCAGCAGCCGCCAAACGAGTTCGGCATTCAAGCGGTGTCCGCTGCGGTAGGCGTGAATCTCGCCATGGATGTCGCAATTGGCCAGCGCCAAATCGCCGACAAGGTCGAGTGTCTTGTGACGAACGCATTCGTCGGGAAATCGCAATTGGTTTTCGATCGGGCCATGATCGTCGAATACCAATAGGTTTTGATAGGTCGTACGCAAGCCAATTCCGTTGGCCCGCATCATGTCGGCTTCGCCTTTCATGATGAACGTCCGAGCTGTTGCCAGTTGATAGCAAAAGACGTCCGGGTCGAGAGTCACCTGTAGTTGCTGTCGGCCAATCGTGTGGCCCGTACCAAAATCGAGGTCGTAGCACAGGTGCAACCCACGTTGGTGAGCGGGTCGAGCTTCGATCCAGCATTGATCATCGCCGACACGAATTGGTCGCATGATCGTCAATTCATCGCGCAAGGTGTTTTGTTCGACCACGCCGGCCTGCAAGATCGCTTCCACCACGTCTTTGCTCGAACCGTCGCCGCAGGGCATCTCGGCTGCGTCGACCCAAATCTCGCAGTTGTCGA
>JAGQPD010000575.1 GCA_020426865.1 Planctomycetales bacterium | reverse complement strand
CTTCGTGCATGCGAGCACCACCGCCAGAGCCACTAACAATGATCACCGGCAACTGCTGCTCGGTCGCTCGCTCCACCAACCGCGTCAGCCGCTCGCCAACCACCGACCCCATACTCCCCATGATGAAGGCCGAATCGGTTACGCCAAACGCCACCCGCCGCGCGCGAATCATGCCGCTACCCGTGATCACCGCGTCACGCATTCCCGTCCGCCTCTGCTCGGCCACCAAACGCTCGTGGTAGGGCTTCTTGTCTTTAAACCCCAAGGGATCAGTCGGCATCAACTCGCTGTCCCACTCCTCGAACGTCCCCTCGTCCAACACCTGTGCAATGCGCGCCGCTGCAGATACATAGAAATGGTAGTCGCACTCCGGACATACGCTCTGCCGCTTGTCCGCCTCCGGCTTGAAAATCGATGCCCCACATCCTGGACACTTCTGCCATAGCCCCTCGGGTACTCCCCGTTTCGGTTTCTTCATAGGAGACGCCGGTGCCTGTGCCGACCCAATGGATGTGCTGCCTGCCGCTTGTTCCATGCCGCTAACTCGCTAATTGATGCCCCAACCGCTGCGTTTCCAATACCTCGAAACCGCCCCCCAGGCATTCCTGCTCCCATAAATCCCCCAAACCTGCCCCGAGGATCTCGCTGCGAAGTATGCTCGCCAACGGCTCACACACCACCACCCCAATCGCTTCGTCCTCGTGCCGCCGCCGTAACCACGCCACCGCCTCCTGGACCCGCCGCCGCGCCGTCGAAATCATCTCCCCGTCCGGCGGACAGATCGTCTCCGGCTGGACCTGCCACCGTCGATACGCCTTGGGCTGCTGGTCATGAACCTCTTCAATTAATCGCCCCTGCCACAACCCCCGATCCAAATTCTGCAACCCGTCGCACTTCCGCGGCCGCAGCCCAATCGCCCGACCCACAATCTCCGCCGTCTGCTGCGAGGCCCGACCTGCCGCGTAATACAATCCCTCCATCGCTATCTGTGACAAGGCCCCGGCCGACGCCAACGCCTGGGACTGCCCCCGACTGTTCAACGCCACGTCCAGTCGCCCCTTGATCCTCCCCTGGTCATCGTAGTCGGTTACCCCCGCACGAATCATCACGATTCGAACCATATGCTGTGTCTCGCCTTGGACCCTGAATCGACCGGCTTCGTCAGTGCACACGCATCTGGCCAGCCCCAAACCCTGCAATATACTCGCTACCGCAGGTTTTTTCAGCACTCGATTCTATCAATCCCCACCCCACTCGTCTGCGCGACCATCTCACTGCTAGCTGTAACGTGTTGCTAACAAAGAAGTTGCGATGAAAATATGGGATTGGTACCCATTTTTGGGGGGGGGATCGGAAGCCGGACCGACGGGGCATGCGGTTTTTGAGCGGTGCAGGGGCGGGGGGCGACTGTGACTCGCGCAACACGCGTGTCACGGGAAATCCACCATGACGCCGACACACGTTCTCCGGTGATGAGTCAGTTGCGAAGATTCGTCCAAAACATGCGCATGGTACTGCTTTGATCGATCCTGTCGTGCTCATGCGGACCAATACTATATGGTTCGAGGTATTGGGGGCGCGTAATCGCCTCGAATGCTATGTGGTTCGAGGTATTGCGGTTGTCCATGGGAAGCCGTGGCGGATGTGTGTTGTCCCTTCGGGCCTGGATGTTCGGCACCGATGACAACCGCTCCCAAAACGAAGTGACAACACCGTGTCTATCCGTCTCGCCATCACACAGACGCACGATCGTACCTTCTTCGCGAGCCGGACGAAATCCTCGCCCGGCAGGAGCCACCGTTTGAAAGGCCGCGTCACGGCTCGTCGGGTGCTATTTCCTGGCTGCGGGGGAGGTCGTCGATCGAGTTCATGCCGAAGAGGTCCAGGAAGCGGTCGGTCGTGCGGTAGAGAACTCCCTTGCTCCCTTTGCCGATTCGTTCAATCGCCAGCAATTGTCTGCGCACTAATTGTGTCAGCAGCGCACCGCTTGGTTTCCCCCGCAACTCGTCGACCGCCGCTCGTCCCACCGGCTGATGATAGGCAACCACCGCCAGGACGTCGATGGCGGTTTGCGAGAGTCGCGCCTCTTTGACGCGGCCGTAGAATTTGTCGCGGAGTGGGTGCATGTTCTCGCACAGCGCCAGAAGGTAGCCGTGATCTTCCGCGCGAATACGAAATGGCAACTGTTCCTGTTCGTATTGATTGTTCAGCTGCCGCACGATGTCGTCAACTTCGTCTTCGTTCACACCGCGGATCAAATCGGAAATTTGCCGGCTGGTGACCGGTTCATTATTGGGATGCCCGACAAACAGAATGGCTTCGACGATTCCTTCCGGCGTCACGGGGGCTTCGTCTTCTTCGGCCGGACTTGTCTCGGTCGAGGAAACGGTCTCACTTGGTGCGATGGAACTGTCGCCGCGTTCTAGTGACGTAGAAGTGGCGTCTTCATTGGTGCGGAGATTGTCAAGCTTATCAATTTCGCTTCCTCCGCCCAGCAGTCGCGCGAAGGATTGGCTAAGTTGGTCAAGTGAAATGTCGACCGATTCGCCATCCGCGACCGTTTCGTCCTGGAACGTATCGGCGGAGGAAGCAGGGCCCGAGCCAGTCGGTCCATCCGCTGCGGCAGGCTCGGGGTGTTGCTGCGAGTTACGGGGGGGACGTTCCATGTCAGACTTCAGGGTTCGCGGCGGATCAACCCCAGCGCTCCGCCACGTTCTTTTTCATGAACGCGAGGGCATCGCGGGCTAGCTGTTCTTCACTATCGAACATCCGTCGCCAAATCTTGGTCGCCGCGGCAATTTCTGGCAGGGCCAACCCAAACGCTTCGACCATCATCCAGCCTTCGTACTTGACCTTGTACAGTGCATCAAATGTTTCATTCCATTTGATGTCACCGGAACCGGGCGTACTGCGGTCGTTTTCGGAAATGTGGACATGCGCCAGGACATCGCTGCACGCTTCAATGGCTCTTGTGACGCACTTTTCTTCGATATTGGCGTGGAACGTGTCGTACATGACGCGGCAGTTGGGATGGTTGACTTCGCGAGCGAACCGGGCCGAATCGGCGTGGCAGTTGAGCAAATACGTTTCGAAGCGATTCAGGCATTCCACACCGAGTACAACATTTGCCTGTCCGGCGTGTTCCGCAACTTGCCGCATGCTTTCCACACCCCACTTCCACTCGTCCGCTGTGGGGCCGGCACCGGAAAAGTGACCGATGGCCGAATGATAGGGGCCCACCAACAACTGGCACCCTGCTGCGTGGCACGAATCGATCGTTCGTTTGTTGTTTTCGACGCCTTTGGCACGTACGGCGGCATCAGCACTGATCGGATTGTCTTCCACGCCGCGAATGCACACGGCGGTACGTTGGAGTTCCAGGTCGTCCAGTCGCTTGCCCCAGGCGGCGAACTTGGCATCATCGGGTGCGAACATCGGCAATTCGACGCCGTCATATCCCATGGCCTTGAGCGATTCCAAGACAGGCAGCAGCGACTCGTCGATATCGCCTGTCCACAGTAGCAGGTTCATGCCGAATTTCATCTTTGTCTCTCCCAGCTAGTTGACGTCGACCCACTGACGGCTGTGTGCACTTTGCAATACGGCATCGCAGACCTTTTGCGTCTCCAGGGCATCGCGGAACGTAGGGCCAACCGGCGTCCCTTTGGCGACTCCTTCGAGGAAATCTGCTACTTGATGCACGAAACTGTGTTCGTACCCGATCTGCAATCCAGGTACCCACCATTTATCCATGTAGGGGTGATCGCCACCATGGTCCGTCACATGGATGCTGCGCCATCCGCGCAGACGCCCTTCGTCGCTGTGGTCGAAGTAGCTGAGCCGATGCAGGTCGTGCAGATCCCAGGCGATCGAAGCGTTCTCGCCATTGATCTCCAAGGTGTACAGGGCCTTGTGGCCACGTGCATAGCGAGTCGATTCGAACAGGCCGAGCGAACCGTTCTGGAAGTGACATAAAAAAGCACAAGCATCGTCGATGCCAACCTTCTGGACTTTTCCGGTCAACGCATGCACTCGTTCCTTGACAAACGTTTCCGTCATCGCGTTGACGTCCTGGATACCGCCATTGAGCCAGATCGCGGTATCGATGCAGTGGGCCAACAAGTCGCCCGTCACCCCGGAACCGGCGGCGTCAACGTCCAATCGCCACAGTGCTGCACCGCCCTGGGGGACATCGGCCGAGATCGTCCAGTCCTGCAGGAAGTTGGCGCGATAGTGAAAGATGCGACCGAGTTTGCCTTCGTCAATCAATCGCTTGGCCAGTGTTACCGCAGGGACACGGCGATAGTTGTACCAAACAATGTTCGGCACTCCTGCCTTTTCCACCGCGGCACACATTTCCTCGCCTTCCGCGACGTTCATCGCCAGCGGCTTCTCGCAGAGAATCATCTTGCCGGCCTCGGCCGCCGCGATCGCCATCTCTTTGTGCAAGTTGTTCGGGACGCAGATGTCGACGGCGTCGATATCGGACCGTTCCAGCAATTTGCGCCAGTCCGTTTCCACCGATTCGTAGCCCCAGTTTTCGGCAAACGCTGTGACCTTCTCCTTGTCACGAGCACATGCGGCCTTGAGTACCGGCCGATACTCCAAACTAAAAAAATCTGATACACGTTTATAGGCGTTTGTATGGGCACGGCCCATGAAGCCGTAACCGATCATGCCGATATTCAATGGTTTCGCCATCAATGCGTTCTCCTATGGCTCTCTTCGATGTCGCCCTGCGAATGGGTTCGCGACGTAACGTGGATGATTTTCGAATAACGATTACGGGTTCCAGCCGTGTTTTTCTCGGACTTGGATCATCACGCTCAGGATATCGTTCCACGTTTGTGGTTCCATCATCACACTGTTGGGGAACATGCAGCCATCCCAACAGATGTGACGACACGTCTTGGTAAGCTTTCCGTTATCGTCACGTAGCCAAAAACCAGCGTGGTACGGAATGTCCAGCTTGCCGTTCGGGTCGGTTGCTTGGCAATGACGGCCCGTTTTATCGTGCGAACCGGTGCCGTGTACGGTGGCATCGTTCTGGGCAACATGGAAATCGATGGTCCAAGGTCGCAGCGCGTCGGTCAGCTCGCGCAGGGCATCGTCGAGCTGCGTTTTGTTTTGCCAATTGAAATCGGGTGGCAAGATCGCGTCGTCCGGCGCGTTGTAGCCCAACAGATACAGCAGCGTATGGGCCATGTCGGCTTGGAAGCCCAACGTTTGTGGCCGGTCAACCAGCTCCAACAGCTGCAACATGCGTTTCCAGCTGTGCATTCCTCCCCAGCAGATCTCCCCTTCGGCCGCGAGGTTTTCGCCGTACTCGTCCGCGATATCGCAGGCGCGGCGGAAGGTGTCGGCGATGCGTCCCTGGTTTTCCTCCGGAGCGGCAGCCCAGTCGCCAACGCCGGACGCCGAATCAATCCGGACACAGCCGTAGGGCCGGACACCCATTTCCCGCAGCCGCTTCGCAATGTGACAGCCCTTCCGCACTTGCGTGAGGAATTTTTCTTGTTCCGACGCGTCCCCCATCGCCGATCCACCTCCCGTGGGTGGCCACACCGGCGCGACGACCGATCCAATCGCCAGGCCTCGTGACGACGCCTTGTCGGCCAATCGCTTGAGCTCGTCGTCGTCCGCGTCGATGCTGATGTGCGGATCGAAGAGAAACAAGTCAAATCCATCGAACTTCACACCGTTCACTTCGGCGGCCGCCGTCAGATCAAGCATCGTGTCGAGGTCGATCGGAGGTTGATCCGAGTCAGGGTCCTTGCCAACGACACCGGGCCAGGCGGCATTGTGGAGCTTGGGAAATTCGTAACTCATGGTTTGACTTTCTTTCACAGATGGTTGCGAACGTGATCGTCATCGTCCTTGCAATGAATACGACCGACTACTTTACCGAATCAGTTCCGCACATAGTCGCCGACGTTCGGGACCGTGGCGAACGTATCGGGTCCGAAATACCTGAGTGACACCAGCGGCTCGTGACCCGTGTTCTCGACCTCCACACCGCGCGTCGCCGCTTCGTGCGAGATAAACACTTCGTCACTGGTCGTTTCGCCAAAATGAATCACCGTCGGTGTCTCCAGTTTCAGCTTGCCGATGCGGCCTGTTCCTTGTACCGTGATCCAGCCACTGGCGCCGCCGTCCTTGATCACACACTTTGCACCAGGTTGCACCGTCAATTCGCGGGCACTGAAAAGCTGCTTTCCCTCCACCCGTCCGTAGACAATCCAAAGATCTTCCCACCCGTCGCCACCGGCCGCCCGAATCGGCTCGAGATAATTGTGTTCCTTGAAGTGAGTGTCCACATTCTTATCCCAGTCCAATTGCCCGATAATGAAATCGAGGTCTTGATGTTTGTCCGGCGGCATGTCCTTGACGAGCAGCGACCAGGGAACTTCACGCCCTTCCACGAGCGACTGGAACATGCCAAAGACGTCGCTCCCCCATTGTGGCTCGTACGTACACAGCGATCCGGGGGCGTGCAGGACGCCGGGTGGGATCAGCCAACCGGAGCCTCGTTTCAGCCGATACGCCTTCGATAAATCGAGGATGCCATTGTCTCCCTGATCCCAATTCTGCAAACATCGGCGTACTTGGTCCTTCGTCGTGCCAGGTTCCAGTCCCATGAAAGTATAGGAAAAATTGTTGTCCACGTTGTTCATCTGTGGCGAGAAGTAATAACTCTCCGGTTTGCCCTCCTGGCCCACCAGCGCGGCCTGCTCGGCGTTCTGGTGCATGTGGTG
>JAGQPD010000574.1 GCA_020426865.1 Planctomycetales bacterium | reverse complement strand
GCAGGCAAACTTCTCACCGACGAACTGTTCAAGGTCTTCGACGCGATACATGGAGATTTGGCTTACGGGAATGAAACCACGAAGATGGTTGACCTCGCATTCCAAACCGCCGGAATTATGTCCTGAAACTCGGGCCTCGACGATGGCACCTTCTTGAATGTCCGACCAATCGCCGACGGAGATGGAGGCACCTGGAATGGAGACCTCATACAGGCCATCTTCTCTCGAATATTTCTGTACGACGACGTCCAACGTGGCGCCAATTTCAGGTGGTTCGTCGAAGTTCCTCAACGGGGCGACAGCTTCGTACCGACCTGGCAAATCGAAAAAGACATTTTCGCGATGAATTTTTACGACCGTGGCCTTAAGACGTTGTTCCAGTTCGGGTTCGGGGGAATCCTGTCGCGGATTGGATTTTCCCAGGAGGATGTCATCCAGGGACAAGCCGCCCAGAGCGTCGTCGATTTCTCGTTGCAGTTCCGGTGACATGCGGTTCAGCCGCGGAGGTGGGAACGACCTGGCGGCACCACCGATCGGTTCCGGCGAATCATCTGCCGCGTTTGTTGCAGCGACGGGCTCTGCTTCCGGCGGATGGGACTCAGTGGTGGCTTCGCCAGCGGACAGGTTCTCGGGGTCGTTTGATGCGATCGGTTCTGGGTGTTCCGGAGCAATTGGCACATCGCCCAAGGCCTCCGCGAGCGTCGGCATAGCGGGTTTAGGGGCGGGAGTTCCCGTGGTATCGCCGGGACGTTGGCTTCCGATCTGGATCGTTCTTCGCGACGAGCCGCTATCGGAGTTTGTCTCGGGGGTTGACGGAGAGGACGAGGAGATGTTGGTTTGATCTGAATTCGAATCGTTGGTCATATTCCGCACCCAAACAGGATCGAGCGCCGGCGGGTCACGATGTCACGCCGTCGGCCCCATTGCCAAGAAAGTCTCTCATTTCGAGCACACTCGGTGAAGAGAACTCCGTTACGGGACAATTCTACCAGCAGTTTCACCGCGGAGGTAGATGTTCCTTTGCCCGGTTTTCGAGCCAATAAATCTCGGCTACCCTCTAATGTCTCGCGATTTCGTTCACCAAGGGGGATTCCAGCCATGTACCGAACCGTGGAACAGCACATCTCGCGACTGCAAAGCTTCTTCGACCCTTCCGCGAACGTATTTCTAAACGCCGGGACACCGAATCAGCCGTTTCGATCGGCCCTTGAGCAGCTTGGTGGTGGCGAAACGCTATTTGACGGCACCGTGGTCGACAGGGACATGGCGTTGTGTTGTGTTTCGGGACTTTGGTTGTGGAACAACTATCTTGACCGTTCGCACACGATCAGCCAGTCGATTGACACCATTTCGGGAAGTTTTTGGCATGGCATCATGCATCGCCGTGAAGGTGACTATGGCAATGCGAAATACTGGTTTCGCCATGTCGGTCAACATCCTGTTTTTTCGGAACTCGCACAACAGTCGAGGCAGTTGGCACAGACCCATCCATTGTCCGATCATCTGCTACCTCCGTGTCGCGACGGCCAATGGGATCCGTACGTTTTTGTCGATCTCTGCGAGCAAGCGAATCGCACCCGTCGTCCGACGGAAGGCGACGCGGCATTGCGCCCCTGGTGCCAAGCCACGCAATCGGCGGAATGGTGGATCTTGTTTGACTACTGTTACCAGCATGCAACGTGACGCTCGAAGAACGTCGAATTCTCAGCATTTCTGGTGCCGTCCTCAGAGAAAGCGGTTGGCTTCAATGGAGTTGGGCACATGAGATTCGAGTTTCGTTGCCCGCAAGGGCACTTACTTCTGGGGGAAAGCAGCCATATCGGGCAGCCGTGCCAATGCCCCATTTGCGGCACATCCTTTATGACTCCGGTGCCGATCGCTACGATCGAATCACCGCCCTTTGTTCCACCTCCTCCTCCATCTCCACTGCCGACGATAGCCGATCGGCCACCGGCTGCGGCGATTGGAGGCGCGAACCTGGCAATCGAGCCGCTTGAGCCGGATCCGCAGTCGCCGTTTAACCCATTCGCAGGTGTTTCCGGTCCGCGACTGTTGAGTATCCTCTGTCCTAATGGCCATCCGCTGGAGACACCGGAGGAGATGTTGAATCAGGAGGCGATATGTCCACATTGCGGCACTCAGTTCTTGTTGCGCGAGGTAGATAGCCTCGAATATCAACGACGACAACAAGAACGGATCGAGGTCGACGAACGGCGGATCGGTAATTTCTGGCTGACATGGGCCGCTGTCGCACTGGGACTCGTTGTCTTCGGCCTCGGCCTGCTGGTCCTGCTTTCGCAGTGACCAACAGCGGCTTGGGATGTTATTGGGATAGCGTCAGCTGTTTGTATCTCCCGGCGATCCATCGTTCGATATCGGATCGGTAGTAGGGCGAGAAGCGGCTTTCGCTGGGACCGCCGGGGAGATTCGTCCACGCTTCCGTCGTCCCCATATCGGTCACGAAATGATACGACGGTGCAAAGGTCTGTTCTCGAGTTGCCGTTTGAAACACATGCCCTTGAAACGGCGTCGCGTGGCAACCGGGCATGGCCTGACGACGACTATTGAATCCCAACAGCCGACCTACGCGATGAGATCCAAAGAAGCGATCGGTAAAGTGAAAGTTGTTCACTTCCGACCACGGCTTTTCGCTCGACGCATCTACCAATTCGGCTGCCCGCCGAATGAGTTCTCCTTTATCACGTCCGTGCCACCACCAACTGTGGTCCTTCATCAACAGCCGATCGGCAGCCGTGAGAATCATGTTCGAGTAGCCGACGCGCGAACAGAGATAGACCATGCGTCGCCAGCCGATACCACGATCGTGCCCCAACAGTTCCACCATGACGTTTCGATATAACCGTTGAAACAGTGGTGCCGTGGTGTCGTCAGCACCGTAGTAATAGTCCCACATGGCGAGCCGCCGTTTCAGATCGCCGTCGGGCAAGTGGGGTAGAAAAACTTCCAGGAGCTCACGCGCTTGCACGCTGACCAAGTCATATTGCAGCGTCTGCATGTCTTCAATACGAGCCGCCGGCAACTCCTGTAAGCGTTCTCTGATTCTCGCCAACCGATAGTCGTGCACCGGCTGTGTCACCAACAACGGGCGACCGGGTTGGTTCTGCTCTTCGTTTGCCGTGGCCAAAAATCCCTCGGGTGGATCGTATTTGCTTGGTAGTACGTCTTTGGACAACCAGCCCTGCCAGTGGTTTTTCGGATCCCATGCCGCCAGTGGCACCAGTCCAGCGGTTGGTTTCGACCGTTTCGGGAACGAACCACAGCCCTGCATGCCGATGTGTCCCTCGACGTCGGCCATCACAAAGCACAACGTTGGCTGCGGGCATTCACGTGCGACGCGCATTCCCTCCGATACATTGTTGGCATCGACCATGTTCAACCACGTCGATATCGCCTTTGCCGATCCACACTTTCGACCGGCCCACGCTACGGACAGGTAGTAGCCCGCACTTGCATCGTCCAATGATGTCTCGATCGTGCCCTGATCGTTTTCGTAGATTCGAAGTTCCTGTGCTGCGTCACCCTTGCGTGCAACGGATTCCTTACGCACATGGAAGTCGTACCATGAACTCTCTCGCCGATACTGCCATCCCGTACTACCACCAGCTCGGCAGTCCTCAACGAAATAGTCGATCGTATCGCCTTTCATGTAAGTGACGCCCCAGGCCAGACGTTCCGTGCGTGCTACGGCGAACAACGGCCCTCCTGGCAGCGTTGCCCCCATGATGAACCGCTCGCCCCATTGCAGCACCGCCTCATACCAAATTGCTGGCAATCGATTCACTTCCAAATGGGGATCAGATGCCAACAACGCATGCCCCGACTCACTCCGAGACGGACTGACGGCCCACGCGTTGCTCCCCGCCAATCGCGGAAGATCCACTAACAAATCGAGCGCATCATCCGACAGTTGATTGGAGATATTTGCCTTCCGAATAATATCGAATTCAACGCCGTCCAACCTTGTGCCCAGCAATTCGTTTAATGCTGCATCACTGGCACCCGCATGAATCAACTCCACCAACAACCGTTCGTTCTGCATCTGGCTCACCGCCAACCCGCCAAAACTCAACAGTCGTCCAATCAGTATGACGCTGGCGGCATCCCATGAATCGGGCTTGAAACCGGTCGCCCACATTGGCAAAGAGCGTCCGCGCCCCGCGATCCCGTCGTTGACCCCCTCGCAATAGACAGCGATCGGTGTGCCGACTTCAGCATTCAATTGCTCGACTTCGGCCGGCAATTCCAGGTGCAATCCGATGCGGCGAAAGAATTGATCCGTCTCCAATAATTCGGGTTTGTCCGCGATCTGCTCCGCCGCACGACCACTGGCCACGGCCCGTGCGAACAACAACTGAGTGCCACGGTCCAATCCATGCATGTAACCCAATCCATACATGACGTCCAGCCACGTTACTCCCTTGATATGAGGTACGCCCGCGTCATCACGAATCGCGGTGAACTTGCGGCGCGCGTTGGGAATGGATACTCTGCTCATGCGTCCTGCCGCAATCCCTCTAGCCTCAACAACGGCGAAATAAGACTTGTTGCACGCCGGCCGACACGCGTTACTGCCCCGTCGATCGACTTGATGCGATCGACTCGATGCCACCCAACGTGTCATCGGCTGATCGCCCCCGAAAAGTCTACGCAACTCGCCGATTCGCGACAACCGAAAAGCCTTCGCCAAAAGCATTGCCCCGATCGTACCATTGCTGATGATTAATCCAGCGGTTCGGCTATCACCGTCGGGCCGACCTCCGACGTTGCCATCGATTGTTTCTGTCCACGAATGATCATCAGGGTTCGATCGACGTCGTCCGCGTAATGAATCTCGCAAGACTGTTCGCCCAGTTCGACCAATCGTTGCCACAAACGACGGATCGCCCACTGTTCCAACTCCCCCTGGGCTTCTCGCCATGTCCGTCTGCCAGGCGCGACCTCCAGGCACTTGATCAAATGCATGCCAAGCGCCCCCCGTACCGGTTCGCTGATCTCTCCCTGTTGCAGCTTAAAGGCGGCATCGTTAAAGACCGCTGGCATCGGTCGTTTTCGCTCGATCCAACCGATCCGGCCACCGTCTTGGCTACTGCCTCCGCTGGAAAAACGCCGGGCCGCCTCGGCAAATTCTAAACGATCCGAGACAATGTCGGCCCGCAACTGCTCACACTTTTTCCGAGCGGCCGCCCATCTCTGCTGGACCATGTCATTGCTGTCGCCGTCTTTACTGTCGCCATCTTTACTGTCGCCGTCACTGCTGTCCACGGCAATCAGTATCTGCGAGACGTTCATCCGTGTGCCGTCGAAGTCCCGTGGCCTCGCTGCAAATAGCTTTTGCAGGTTCTCGTCGGTGATCTTCGCTGACAAATACGAGTTCCATCCCAGCTGCCATGCGATTTCACGGCGTAGCGCCCCGAGATCCATCTTGGCCTGCTGGCAGAATTCCTCGATCGTCATCTCCTTCTCACCCAGCCGTTTCTCAAAACGCGACAGCTCAAGTTCCACCGTCTCCTGACTGACTCCCCAACCGTTTCGTGTCAACGCAGATAGCGCCAGTTCCCGAGCGACCAATGCTGACAAGATGCGCGCCTGGTCGACTTCCCGTCGACGCGCGTACTCCTCGGCCGAAACCTCACCATCGGCGACATCGCGCCGCAACTTTTCTCGCTGCAATCCTCCCGAACGTTCCCACGCGCGATTCAGTTGCGACCTGAAAATCGGCTGGCCATCCACCGTCGCCACTATCGGATAGTCTTCAGCCGCTGCCGCATGAGCTAGCGCAAGATAGGTCGCCGTAACGAGAATCACGGCCAACAATACTGTCGTATCCACGGCAGTAGTCGACCAACCTACCGTCGATTTCGTACAGAAACAGCGGACGGTCACAAGTGCGTCAGACAAACGCTTCAGCTGGGCATATTCATTCATGCCCGCATTATAGCGAACAAGCGACAATTCGACGCCTTCGCATCAGAAACACAGCAAAAGCAAACGATGCGGCAATCAAAGTCTGCGGCTCAGGCACGATTCGACCGGCCAATAGCACGTCGAGTTCAAGGGCACTGCCCGCCGGATGGTTCGTTCGCAGGATGTGCCAATCGAACAGCCCGGTCTCGCCGTCCAGGTCCATGTCGCCATGTGTCCACTGTTCGTTGGGGCCATCGTGTCCGGTCGTTCCCCAGCCAATCAAGAACGCCGTGACGTCATCGATCGCCGCATCCCCTGTCCCGTCCCCGGCAACCACGCCATCAAGATTGACGTCGCCGGGCAGAAAAGGTGACGACGACGGAGTCAGCTTCAGCACGACACCGTCCGGTTGCGTGCCGATCGGAAAGCCCGGGTCATCACCTGCCACCGCGTACAACTCGCCCAGTGCATCCTCTCCAATGCTCAACAAGACGCGACCATCGAGCGACTCGCCAAAGGGATCGGCCAGAATTTGGAAAATCTCGCCTGTTTGCAGGTCGCCGTAAAACAATCGCGGCCGATTCCCTTGCTGGGATGTCGACACCTCGCGGCCCATCTCTCCAAACACGTATTTTCCCTGCAATTGTGGAAACTGCGAGCCGCGATACACAAAACCGCCAATAATCGTAACACCGCCGGCGATCAGCCCGTTCGAATTGGTGCTGAGGTCATGTGCCAATTCAAAGATCGGATCGATACTTCCACCGGCAGGTTGGTTTCCGAGGGTCCCTTCTCGTAGGCTCCAACCATAGTTCCCTCCGATCTCGAGACGATCGATCTCCTCGCGAGTTCCTCCGCCAACGTCACCGATGTAAACGTGATCTTTTCCCGTTCCATCGGTGGCGCCACGATCAACGGTGACCCGATATGGACTGCGAAGTCCATACGCAAATATCTCATTCAATTCAGCTGGGATTCCGAATGTCGGATTACTCGTCGGAACAGCATACGCTCCGTTTTGACTGCGCACTAAACCTTGGTTTCCCAGCTCCGCGTCGCTTAACGATGCAGGATCTAACGGGTCGATGCGAAACACGGTACCTAAGTAGTTTCCTTTCTCCTGGGCGTTGATGCCGCTCTGGCTGTCTCCAAACGGCAGAAAAAGATGTCCCTTGGAATCGAACGCCAGGTCGGTCAAGTTGTGGATTCCGGATGGTTGCCGGACTCGCATCACATCGCGTCGCGAGAATTCTGGATTGTCGCTGGACGGATCACTGGCCGTAAATTCAACCAACACTTCGTAATGGGGTGCGAATGTCGAATCGGGAACGCCCGGATTGAAATCGACCGGACCACCTGGTGACGCAATGGTGCCTTCCGATACAATGGCATAGACTTTCCCATACCCACGACTCGATCCGTCGGCGAACCCAGGGTGAAATGCAATGCCCGTAGTGCCATAAAGATCCGGCAGCCAATCGGTACCCGTCGCCAAGTAGGGAGTATCCAACGTATCGAGGAAAGCTCCCTGCGCATCAACTAGGCGAATCGCCCCTTGATACGTAGCGATGGCTATTCGCCCGTCGCCACCGGGGATAGGAACAAGATCCAGCGGCGACCCTTGCCCATCACCCGACAACCCGGCCGCGAATGAGTCTAGACGCACCTGAATGCCGGGCTGTATCACTGCCGGAGCCGCGGCCTGTACCGCATCCGCCAAGGCACTTGCGACGGCAGCCATGCCCACGATGCCGGTGACCGCCTTCTTCAATCCCACGGCTCTCTGGCAGCCGCTCGCAACGAACTGTGTCCAATACATTGGCTCGAACGTCTAGTGAAAACGGCGGCGACGTAATGCAGTAATTAGGGGGAGCAGGCTGCAAAATATCGCTGCCACTCCTGGCTCGGGGACGCCGCGACTAGCCAATACCGTTGCAAGATCGATGTTGCCTCCGTTGGGATGATTGGTTCGCAAGACATGCCAGTCAAACAAATCGACGACGCCGTCAAAGTTCAAATCACCCGATTCGAAGCCAGTGAGGTCACCCACCAAGATTCCGCCGACGCGGCGCTCGAATCCCCAGTTATCCACGAAGGCGCTCACGTCATCGGTCGATGCATTCCCAGTACCGTCGCCGGTAATCGAGCCATCACCATTCATGTCGCCAATGGCTATTCCCGCGACGGCTTGAGCGATAAACTCATTATCTTCGCCCGCGTTGAATGCCCCGTAGTCTGTCGCCGTGGTCGTGGATCGTCCCATGACGAATAGCTTGAGATCGTCAATCTGACCGCGATAGAAATCAGTCGTACCGCTAAACACGGTGGTGTTATCCCCCGTGTTGGCGCCAACGACCAGCGGCGATTCATCACCGCCATTGTAACCACCACCCTGTGTCGCCACGACAACTCCATCAACGTACATCCGAGCTCCACCGGCTGCACCAAACGGTCGAACGACCATCACGTGTTGCCAGTTGCCGAAATCGACAGCGGCACCACTGTCTACATCAACGCCGGCATACCGCATCTGCCATGTTCCAGCGGCGGTGATGCGTGCACCATGTTGATTGGTGTCCAAGACCACCGATTGAGCATTGCCGTTACCAGCCGCATTCGGCCGGGCCCAAAACTGGAGACCACGATTTGCGATCCCAGAATAATCGAGCGGTCCCGTCGGCACTGCCGAAGCGCTTGACGACGGTAGCCCGAGACGCACCCCCTCAAGATAATCATCGACACCGTCAAATTGTATACCAATGGCCCCCGCCGACGCCCCTGGCCGGCTACTGACGTCCACATACACCGCACCATTGAACACGTTCAAATCGTTAAGATCCCCGGCATTCGGCGTACCGACACTGTCAAATGTATCGCCGTTGATCGAATCGCCCGCCGGGCTTCCCACCACCGCACCCTCTGCGGAATCATCGCCCATCAAGTAAGATCGATCGACGCTACTTGCCGCAAACACCGGTGAAAGAAAAACGGCCACGGCCGCCAATGCCAAAAGCGGAATCCATTGCGTTCTTTTGGCCACAGGATGCGGCCGATTCATTGTTGGCCGACCCGGTCGACGGCGCCGAAGAAGTGCCGCGCCCAAAATCGTTAACACCATGCTCCCCACGCCTGGCTCGGGAACAGCGGCTGTCGATGCTGCCGACAGCGAGTTACCAAAATTATCTTTCCACACGGTATAGTCGGCAGCATCAATGACGCCATTGCCGTTACCATCAGCACCACTTCCGGCAGCTACGTTGGCGCC
>JAGQPD010000573.1 GCA_020426865.1 Planctomycetales bacterium | reverse complement strand
TCCGAATGTAGCCATCCCTCTTAAGCGTTGGGTGGTGGCGGTAGTTAGAGAAGACCGTATCACAATCGGCGACAAGTCCGTCGTCAATAGAGCGGGCAATCTCGGAGATTCTTAACGAAGAAGCGTGTCTGTTGGCGATGAATGCAGTACCAATGAACGTCGTCGCCATACCAAGCAAGAGCAATGCATATGCCCTGCAATGTCGATTCGACACCGCAGCGGCACTGACGGCAGTCAGCACAACAGTAGCCACAACGTATGTTGCGAATTTGGCCATCATTGGAACCAGAGCATCCCATCGGCCGGCGACGGTTGCCCAGAAATGAACGCAGCTGACGATCGACGTGATTGAAACGACGGCACAAATCACCAGTCGGTGCTTCCCGCTGGTAGAGCAGCTGTATGTCACGGTTGGCCAACCCCGGCAAATACGTTTTCAATTTCGAAATCGAACGGTGGGAACTTCGAGCCACACGCGTGTTTGTCGCGATTGATGCGTATCGTGTCAAGTCCATGTGAAGTCGAGATCAGCGCTACCATGGTCAAAATAGTATTTCGCAAGCGTTAGTGCGGCTTGTCGCGGGTGCGGAAGCTCGCTAGAATCCATTGCAGCTGGGTCGATCCCGCTTCCATGGCATCATTGATGAGTTCGGGCAATTCGTCGCCTGGTCGAAGATTAATCGTTGGAGCTGGGTTCACACGCCGGGTCCTCAACTGAACTTGTTTGCGGAGAATACCGTCCACAGCATCAAGGTGCCGCGTTCAATGTGTTCCGACGCGGATCGCGTCATCGGTGAATTGTTGCTTCGACCGAATGCGGAGCGCTGATCGAGACGAATGCTGAGCAAACGGAGACGATGTGACGTCACGCAATTCGTATGGGTAGTGATTTCGAAACTGAATTGCTGACGGGGAATTCGGCCATTTCAGTGCGATCTTCGTCCGCGATCCAGCCGCATAAGACCGTCCGATGGCGACGAGTGTCCAATCGCTTCCTTTTCGTTCTGACGACGATTGTCGCAATCATCTTGGGGTGGACCGCACGGGAACGACATCAGTCAGAAAAGGAAGAAAGAATCGCCTACGAGCTTTCTGGACTTGCTGGATGGGACGGTTGCATTGCTTTGTGCGTGCCGTATGAAAAGCCACCATTCGAGTTGGGAGATGTCTCTCACAGGCATTGGCGATATCTTTTGTTACGACGAATTGGTTGGCGCGTAGAAAGGCTTTCGGTTCACGACCATGCTGAATCGTCACCCTCGTCGACAACGGGGCCTCGGGCCATTGGCACATATTCGTCACTTGCAAGGACTTACGTTGACAGGATGCGCGGTCGATGACCTTTCACCGCTCGGTGAAATTGCAAACCTAGAATAGGTCAATCTTTGCGACACTCCGGTCTCTACCGAGCAGCTTGACGAGCTACAATTGATGTTGCCCAGATGCAGTATCCAATACGATGCCACATCGCAGCAGCCGTGACTATAGCCCTTCGTGTGACGCCTACGTGATACATACTGCAACTTGGCGACGACCTACAGGACCTCGCAATCGCCATCGAGTGAGGGTCAATTGAGTCCGACCGCAGCGTCATGTCTCGGCCATCTGCCGTGACTACGTCACACATTCTCGCCGCCGTCAAGGAAAATCCCCGCCACAATGGCGGCTGTCGCTGTGGTGGACGCCGTTGTGGCAGGTGCCCCATGACGGAAATGTAGCGAGTGACTGCGGACTTTCCAGGCAGGTTGGGGGTGATTTGCACAATGATGCAAAATGATCGGTGTGTCAATTTGCAGCCGGCTGCTCGATGACCACCTGATTGATTTGCCCCAGCGGAATCAGCTTTGTTGTGCCCGGTTTGTTGACGTACTCCAATTCGACGTAGTCTTGGCCGACTCGCACGACGCGGTAAACAGTTCCGCGACTGTTCGCTGGCCCAGCGATTCTACGAGGTTGGTCACTTCAGCGATCCGGTTTGTTGGAATCAACTTCGTGGCACCACCTTCGTGTGCATCCTGCAATTCGATGAAGTCTTGCCCGACGTGGACAACGCGGTAGTAGTAACTCTTTCTGTTCAGGTTTCTAAGTATTCGATAATCCGAATTGACGTCGTTGTATTTGAGATTCAATGCACCGAGTAGCTCATTGTTATCACTTGCCTGTGTGTCTTCGATTCCTTGGCTGATCACGGTCATCTGCTCTTCCAATTCGCTCAATCGATTGGGGTACAGCTCAAGTTCCCTCATCCTTCGCTGAAACTCGCCAAAATCAGGGGCCTTCAGTAAGTAGCCGCCGTAGTCTTTGGATATCGACGGACGCTCGACGACTGCACCTTTTAACCGATCCGCCCGAGTATCAACGTTCGCCTCACCGCCTGTGTCAGTATCCCCCACGGCAAAAGCGATGGCCGACAGAGCGACGCACGCGGCTACAACAGCAATCACACTTGCATTTCGTGTCATGGTTGGACTCCTTACAAAAAGAACACAGACCCGCAACTAATCGTCACGAGTCTGTGTACCATATCCAGTGAGTAACGGGCAACTGGCTCAGCGGATTCCCGTTCGACGAGAAGAATGCAATGAGTAGCTTAGCAAGGAATGCCCTGCTATTAGTTGGCGAGACATAAACGACGTCCCCCTCATCACCGACCGGATCGCAGTCTGTTGGCGAAACCGGCCACTCGAATTCAGTTTGATGCCGGTTTCCCGATTTCTTGTCGACATCGTCGACGATTCTTGTTGCCGGCGCGGACCGCCTGGGACCGAGTTTTCGGGGTGTCCTTCTTCGTCGTGTTATCGACGATGACGATCGAATGCCAACGAATGCGCGGTTTGGTTGCGATCAATCGCGGCTCCGCAAGAACGTGGACAGCAATTTCGCCGCAAACTCACGTCCCGACGACTCGCAATCGTCCAGCATATCTCCCGCGTCGTCTTCGTCATCATTCTCAGAGGTTACAGAAACGCCTCTTTCTCTGCCCTCTGGTTTCCGACAAGCGCGAAAGTACGGCGACGCTTGGCTTGATGCGACGACTATCGCTTGTCGACCTTGTCAACAGTATTGCCGGATCTACGCCCCAAGGGAACATTCTAGGTGCAGATGTAGAACGTTTGAAATCACGTGGTTGCGGCCAAATGATTTCGCTATTAGAAAACGCGCGATCCGCAACTCGCGTGCATTTCATCGTTCTGGCTGTTTGTAACGCACGGGTGGCGCCAACGCGCCCTCGGTCCATCTGTAACGCTCCGGTGTCACACTTGGCCCCCTCGCCGGCTTGCCCGGCAGGAGCCACAGTCTGAAAGCTAGGGCGCCAATCGTTGTCACCCCCGCATTGGCCGAGGCAGTCGC
>JAGQPD010000572.1 GCA_020426865.1 Planctomycetales bacterium | reverse complement strand
TATTTTTTTTTTTTTTTTGACCCGGATCTATGACGGCGATTCGATATTGGGCCTTCGAATTGCGACCGCCACTTCTCCGGTGTTAATTTTTACAATTTCTTTATGGCTGAAGTTCGGCGCCTGGCTGCTGTTGTAATACGCTGCAATCTGGCGGAAGACCGGCGAAATCACGGCCGTCTTGCGTAGGAATGCACCGGCCCCCCCACGATGGGAGGCCAGCGCATTTCCATTGAACTATCGGTTATATCATTTATGATGGCAAGGTGTCGGTTCCCTTCGTCAGTTCGCTAGGTTGTACCGGCACTCAAGGGGAGACCGGAGCACGAGAAGATGAGGCGGACAGGCACGGGATCGAGGCGTTCACGTCGTCTCTGTGGTGAGAACCTGGAAGAACGACGCGTACTGGCGACGACTCCTATTATTAATGAATTTGTTGCGTCGAATTCGAATGGATTGCAGGACGGCGACGGCAACTACTCGGATTGGATTGAAATCTACAACCCATTGTCGACATCGTTTGATTTGACGGGATGGGGGCTATCGGACGACGCGGCAGAGCCGCTGAAATGGACCTTTCCCAGCACGACGGTCCAACCCAACTCCTATTTAGTTGTCATTGCCTCGGGTCAAACCTCCAGCAATTATGTCGACAGCTCGGGATACCGTCACACGAATTTCCGGCTGGGAGCGGACGGAGAACCCTTGATCTTGTCCGATTCCGCGGGGCAGTTCATGGATGGCTTTACGCCATCCTATCCGCCGCAGTCCGCTAACGTATCTTACGGCTTGGGGGACGGTGGGATAGCGAGTTACTTCACGCATCCCACGCCCGGCACCGCCAACGACGTGTCCTCGGCATTCGAGGCAGCTGTGCAGATCTCGGAGATCATGTATCATGCGCCGAGCGAAAGCGCACTGGACGAATTCATTGAACTGTGGAATCCCACAACCGCCGCCGTCGATCTCAACGGGTGGCGGCTATCAGGAGGCATCGACTTTACATTTCCTGCCGTCACGATTCCCGCCGGTGGCTACTATGTTGTCGCTGCGGACATGACCGCCTTTGCGTCACTTCATTCCTCGGTCACCAACGTCGTAGGCAATTGGAATGGAGTCCTCTCCAACGGCGGCGAGACGATTCGGCTGACCGATAACCTTGGTCGTCCGATGGACGTGGTCACCTACAGCGACGAGGGGCAGTGGTCGGACCGCACGGTGGGAGAATTGGACTTGGGCCACCGTGGCTGGAGTTGGTCCGACGCCCATGATGGTGGCGGCAGTTCGTTGGAATTGATTACTGCCAGTCTGTCGAACCAATACGGTCAGAACTGGGCGGCCAGCACCGTGGTCGGTGGCACTCCCGGCAGCCCGAACTCCGTGGCTGACGAAGACAACAACGTGGCACCTTTAATTCTCAACGTGGCACACACTCCGGTTATCCCAAGTACCAACGACAGTGTCATTGTCACCGCGCGTCTGCTGGACGAACAGGCCACCGGCGTTTCCGCCACCTTGTATTGGAAACTGGATGCGGCAGGCAGTTTCAGTTCCCTCGCCATGAACGACAGTGGCCTCGCGGGGGATGCGGTGGCTGGCGATGGCGTTTTCTCGGCAACCATCCCGCCTCAATCGGATCGGGCGATCGTTGAATTCTACGTGCAGTCCACTGATGCCGATGCAAACTCGCGCAGCTACCCTACCGCTACGCAGCCGAGCGGCTTGCAGCAGACCAATCTGCTCTATCAAGTCGACAACTCCTTCGACCCCAATACCGTCATTGGCCCGGACGACATGCCGCAGTACCGGTTGATCATGAAGGCGGTCGAACGCACGGAACTGGCGCAGATCGCGTCAAGCAGCGCCACCCGACGAAGCCATGCGTTGATGAACGGCACGTTTATTTCACTAACGGCTGCCGGCTTGGAATACCGCTACACCGTTGGGATCCGCAATCGCGGATTTGGCAGCGCTTCGCGGTTACCGCAGAGCTACCATGTTGACATGCCGAGTGATACACCATGGGCAGACGTGAACGGATTCAATCTCAACACACAGTATACGCAGTCGCAAATCGCCGGGCTCAAGTTGTTTCAGGCCGCCGGTTTGATTGCCGAAGACGCACAACCGGTCCAGGTGCGTGTTAACGGCCTGAATCTATCCAATGCGGGAACACCGTCCTACGGCGTGTACGTGCAACTGGAATCGCCCGACAGCCTGTTTGCAGCCAACCACTTCCCCGGCAACGACAACGGCAACCTCTATCGCGTTATCCGGGACGCCAATAGTAATGCCAACGGAGACCTGCGTTACCTGGGCCCCAATCCCGATTCGTATCGTCCCTACTACGATAAAAAGACCAACGTCAGTGAAGATGATTTCTCGGATATCATCCAACTGACAAACGTCCTGAACAATGCACCGGACGAAGACTACTATCAGTTGGTCACTCAGTTGGTTGATATCGACAACTGGCTCGGATACTTCGCCACCATTGCCTTGCTCGGCAACGAAGAAACCATGTTGGGAATCGGCGTCGGGGATGACTACATCCTCTATCGTGGCAACAACGACCCAAGGTTTCGACTGATTCCTCACGATATGGATACGGTGCTCGGCGAGGGAGACACCGCCGGCAGTCCGACTCGCAGCATCTACCGAGCGACGAGTATTCCGACGATCGAACGGTTTTTGACGCATCCACAAATCATGCCGGCGTACCACGCCAAGCTGCAGGAACTGCTTGATGGTGCCTTTTCGAAACCCGCTTTCGATGCGTTGCTGGACGGCGAGCTCACAAGCTTCGCACCAGCGGCGCGCATTAGCAGCATGAAGGCCTTCATGGACGCTCGACGCACGTATGTTTCGGGCATTATTAGTCAGCCGTTGTCTGTCACCGCATCGTTGCCGATCGCCGCCGGGTTCCCTCACAGCACGCAAAACCGTGTCGCACTTTCGGGTACGGCGCCGCGGATCGGAACGACGTCCGTACTGGTCGATGGCTATGAGGCAACGCTGGATGTCGAAAACGGGACGTGGTCGTTTGGCCAATCCGAGGGTGGGCAGCCGGTCACATTCATTTCGCGGGGCGCCGTATGGCAGTATCTCGATGCCGGGCAGGTTCCGTCAACGGCCGCCGGCAACGATTGGCGGATCAATGATCCCGGTTGGACCCAGTCCGGACAGGCCAAACTAGGCTACGGCGACGGCGACGAGGTGACGACGATCACATATATTGACACAAACCAGTCAGCACCAGGCACGCAAAAGAACATTACGACGTATTTTCGCCGCACATTCAATGTCGCGGACGCGTCGGCCGTTACCTCACTCAACCTTGGTATCCTCCGCGATGACGGTGCGGTGATCTATATCAACGGCGTCCATGAATTGCGTTCGAACATGCCAACCGGCACAATCACCTCGACGACATTGGCGTCGGCCACCGTCGGCGGCACCGACGAAACGCGATTCTTTGACCTGAACGTAGACCCCGCCTGGCTCGTCGATGGTGAGAACGTCATCGCCGTCGAATTGCATCAGGTGGCCAACGACAGTTCAGACCTCGGCTTCGATTTGCAACTGACAGGAACCGTTGGCACCGCGAATTCGCAAGGTGGCGTGCCTCTCGTTCCAGGCATCAACCGCGTTGAGGTTGCGGCCTATCGTGGCCCGCACGGAACCGGTGAAGCGTTGGGATCGACACACATTGATATTTGGTACGACGGCGGTAGCACGACAAATGTCTCCGGAACAATCAACGGCAACACGACATGGACGGCCGCAGGCGGGCCGTATGTCGTGACCGGCGATATCACGGTCGCTGCGAACGCAACCCTTACAATCGAGGCCGGCACCACGGTATTCTATAACGCCGGGACCGGATTGACCGTCCACGGCCGCTTGCTCGCACTTGGCAGCGAAGGTTCGGAAATCTACATGGCGGGCAACCCAGCCAATGGCGTATCGCAATGGGACGGGATGACGATCAGCGATACGGCTGAAGACACTCAACTGCAATATGTCCTCCTGCACGGCGGCGACGGACTCGGCCAAGCCCTGCTCGTTGACAACGCTACCGCTACGCTCGACCACGTCGAGTGGCTGGGAATTGACGAACAAGTATTGGATCTGGCACATCCTAAGTTGATCGTGCGTAATAGTATTATCCCGTCGATCGGTGGCAATGAAACCGCTCATTTGTTTGGGTTAGATCAAGACGAATTCCTGATCTTCGAAAACAACGTGTTTGGCTTCAACAACAGTGGCGACGACATGATCGACCTGGGTCACGAGACCCTAACGCCAGGCACAATCATATTCCGGGGCAACACACTCTTGGGTGGTCGCGACGATGGCATCGACACCGATGGGTTCCCCGTATTGATCGAAAACAACTACTTCACGAATTTCCATTACAACTCATCTCGCAGCACTACATCCAATGCTATTTCCACCGGTCACGTAACCGTGAGCGGCCAGACCCTCTCCAGCGATCTGACGATTCGTGGCAACGTGTTTGTCGGCAACGACCATGGGCTGCTGCTCAAGGATTTTTCCTATGCCGTCGTCACGAACAATACATTCATCGATTCTACGATTGGGGCGGTCCATTTTGCCGAACCCAATGGCTCGGCCGTGATCGGCCCTGGACGCGGCGGTATCTTTGATGGCAACATCTTCTGGAATAACGTGGTTACCTTCGAGCAACCAGAGCTCGCCGCGGAAATCACGCTCGAACATTCGATTGTTACACCGGAACTATTGAGCTACAGCAATACAAACATCGGCGCCGATCCAATGTTCGTGGACCTTGCGGCGGGGGACTATCGATTGCAGCGAGAGTCGCCGGCCGTTGGCACCGGCCCCGGTGGTTCGGATATGGGCGCCCTGCAGATCAATCGCTACACACCTGCGTCATCGGCCAACTTGCGCATCAGTGAAATCCATTACAATCCACTGCCGGGCGATTTCGATGCCGGCGAAGTTGCAGCGGATGGCGACATGTTTGAATTCCTCGAATTGATCAACGTGGGCGACGAACCAATCGATACGACCGATGTCGCGATCGTCGACGGGGTACAGTTCGTCTTCCCGTGGCAAACGACATTGCAGCCAGGCGAGCGAGCGTTGTTGGTAAGTGATCCTGGGGTCTTCCGGTCTCGCTACGGCAATGGTCCCGAGATCACCGGTGTCTACTCGGGCAACCTGGCCAACAGCGGCGAAACACTCCGGATCGTTGACGCGGCCGGTAGCCCGATCGCAGTCGTCTCCTACGACGACGTCAGTCCGTGGCCAACGGCACCGGACGGAAGCGGTCCGTCGCTGGTCATTGTTGATTTGGACGCAGCGGCCAGCAACCCGACGAACTGGACGGCGAGCCTCCAGATCGGCGGTTCTCCGGGTGCCGATAATGTGCCACCGGTCGATCCTGACTTTAATGCCGATGGCAACGTAAACGCCGCTGACTTAACGATCTGGCAGAACGGTTTGGGGACACTTACCAACGCGGCACATGCCCAAGGCGACGCCGATGGCGATCGCGACGTAGACGGCATAGACTTCCTGGCCTGGCAACGAGCATTCACCGGCGCGACGACCACCGCGTTGGCTGAATCGGTATCGCTATCGGCGGCCACGAGCGAATCGGCGACGCCGTCGTCGCGCGACACCCACGTTCGCCGGACCGTGGACGAAATATTTGCGGACCCCAGCGCTACCGAGGAATTCGTCCTTACCCGCCCTCATTTGCGTCTGCGATCCGCAACGGTTACCTAATACCTTGTGGTTCGAGGTATTGATAACCTTCCAAAAAAACACCCTCCTAATACTGTATGGTTCTAGGTATTCCCCCGTCGTCTTGTCACCTGCCGCAATAACGAACAGCACGTCGCACCGATCGCCACCAGCGCGAGGCACGGGATTTCGGGAACGGCGATCGCAAAGACGAGTCCACGCGTCGTCCCAAAATTGTCTTTCCAAACCGTATAATCGGCCGCGTCGACGGTTCCGTTGGCGCTGTAGTCGCCCGTCAACGGAGCCGAAAGTGTAAAACGAAATGGCTCGATTAGTCCATCGCTCCCTATCGCGCCGTCGGCTACAAGTCACTCTCGATCGAATCCCTGCCGTGTGAAAGTAATTCCTCATGGCTGTCATCGCCTTTTAATGCGGGATCCAGAAAACCGACGACTTGCTCATTCATTCGTGGCCACAGTTCCGCGGGCGGCACGGAGAGGCGCGAGCCAGACTCCAGACCGGGCCGTCGACCATCTAGCCCGATGAGAATGCCGCGTGGAAGATCATTGACCACCGGCACACCTGTCGAACAACAGCGACTGCCGATGAGCGGAGAGTTTCGGCGAGTTGCAACATGCATGCGTCGCGTTTCCTGCGCAACTCCTTACGAATCGCTACTTTGCCCAGTGTGAAATCGGTCACGGATTCGAGTGGTCATGCTGTCGACGGCTGGGACAGCCGTCGGACTTTGATTAGCTGAGGGCGATCATTGCTTGATAGGCGGTTGCAGGTGCCAAGGCAGCCGGCTCGTTTTGCTCCAGTGCCGAAAGCACCTCGCGGATCTCGGGATGCTTTGCCCGTAACTTCGAATCGTGCAGCACGTGGTGCGCACCCTTGCAGAATTCGATCGATGTCGCACGCTTGGTGAGCCCACTGAGCACAATTAACACACCAACTTTGCCTAGGGCAATCAAACCTTCACCAGCGACCCAGCGTACGTCGGGATCCTCGTCCTCAAGGGCCACCATTAACGCCGGTGCCGCAACAGGATCACTAATCGCAGCCAAACATTTGGCCGCTTCCCAACGCACATGGCGGTCGCGGTCAATCAGCGAATTGACGAGAGCTCGGACGATTTCCGGCCCCTCCCGCTGAACAATTGCCGCCCGTGTCCGCTCCCGTTTCGCCGCGTCCGAATCCGCCAGATCAGCGATCATCCGGCCAACCTCTTCGCTCACTTCTTCATGGTAAGTCATGACTGCTGCTCCTATATGTCGCGAAAACCTGTTGCCGCGAAGGGCACTTCACTACCTGCAACCGATTACTACCATTATTAAAACAATGCATTAGCTCATTCACTACTAATCGCCGCAATTGGCGGGCCAATCGTTAAAAAACTACGGGATTACTTCTTTCAACGCAGGCACGCAATTTGAACTGGAATTCAATTACTGGAATCCAATCGACCGTTTCAATCGCCTGCATCGGAGCCGCAAGATCATGGAAATGCTCAATAGCGAACGCCATTTACGCCCCCATTTGGCGCAGAATTTTCTTTCAGCGATCGATGCAACGGGCGGCATCATCACGGTTGACAATACCGAGGCATGTGCGGTGGCGTTGGTTCGGGATGCCATCCTCGGCAACGCTTCGGACATCCATTTCCTGCCGTGTGACGATGTGATTCATATTCGCCTTCGAATTGACGGACGGTTGTTGGACGCGGTGCGCATGCCGACGCATCAAGCGATTCGCATCGTTCGACATTTCAAGACGCTTTCCGACCTCGATCCGATGCCCGCCATGACGCCACTCGTTGCGCGGCGTTCGATTGATGTTGATGGTCGAACGATCGATATCCGAGTAGCAACCGTCCCATCGATTGGCGGTGAAAAGATGGTGCTACGGCTCCTCAATCGACGGCAACTCCAACATCGCGTACACGAATTGGGAATGCACGACGAAGAGCTTGACGAGATTCGTCGGTGGCTGCGGCACGTCACGGGAATGTTCGTCGTCACGGGCCCGACCGGCTCAGGAAAAACGACGACGCTTTATGCCTTACTGCAGGAGTTGCGTCTGCATGAACGGAGCGTCGTAACGATCGAGAATCCAGTCGAATATCGCGTCGACGGGATCACGCAGATCCAGGTTGACGAGCATCATCAATTGACGTTTTCGGAAGGAGTGCGGGCGACATTAAGGTTGGACGTCGATTACATCTTGCTGGGTGAGGTTCGCGATGCCGCGTCGGCTCACGCTGCCATGGAAGCCAGTTCCACCGGTCGCACGCTGATGACGACGATGCATGCCCGCGATGCCGTCGGAGCGGTCACCGCCTTGCGCAACTGGGGACTTAGCGACCACGAGATCGCCACCGCCATGGAGGTCGTCATCGCTCAACGACTCGTCCGTAAACTCTGCACCAACTGTCGCATCCACGAATCCCCACGGGACGACGAAGCCGAATGGCTACATTCGTTGAAGATTCCCGTACCTGAAGTCACGTGGCATGCCGGTGCGTGCGACGATTGTCGCGGTCTTGGGTATCTCGGCAGAACCGGCATCTTTGAAGTGTGGCGAGTCAGCGCCGAAGACTATCACGCGATTGTCGAACACTGTGACGAGCGAAGTTTACGGGAACAACTCGCCCGGCGTGGCCATCGAGCCCTATTGACCAACGGAATGACCGTTGCCACTGACGGCACCACGTCGCTCGACGAACTACGACAATTGGGTGCGTTTTTTGTTCCTCCAATCGGCGACCAAACCTAGCAATAAGTCGCCATGTATGTCGTATTGGCACGTCTCCCATCTTCCAACCTTCATCTTTCCCCCATATTCCTGTCCCCATTTTCCTGCCCCCATTTTCC
>JAGQPD010000571.1 GCA_020426865.1 Planctomycetales bacterium | reverse complement strand
CGGCGGCGACCGCCTCGGCCAATGCAGGTGTGGCAACGGGTGCGCCCGAGCTTTCAAACTGTGGCTCCTGCCGGGCAAGCCGCCGAGTGGGCCAAGAGTGACGCAGAAGTGACATAGATGGACCGGGGAGCTTCGGGCGCCTCCCGTGCGTTACAATGAGTCAGAACGATCAAATTCACGCGAGTTGCGGATCGCGCGTTTTCTGATAGCGAAGTCACTTGGCCGCAACCGCGTGATTTCAGGCGTTCGCCGATGATACAATGCTCGAATGGATACCGTGTACATCGAAACGACCGTCATTGGTAGCATCGCTGGTCGCATGCATCCAAATCCGCTGATCGCGGCGAGGCAGACGACGTCGCGTGTCTGGTGGTCGGACGCACGAACCAAGTATCAGCTATTCGTGTCTCAACTTGTGATTGACGAATGTCTTGCTGGCGATCCCGATGCCGCGCAAGAACGTGTTGATGAATTGACTGCGATTCCTCGGCTTCAAATCACGGACGCTGCTCGTGATTTGGCGGATGCGTTGATGGACGGGAAAGCGATCCCGGAATCAGAACCGCGTGACGCGCTTCATATTGGAATTGCTGCGGTTCACGGGATACAATATCTGGTGACCTGGAACTTCAAGCACATTGCGAATGCCACGCTTCGCGACCGCATCAACAGTGCTTGCCGTGATTCTGGGCATGAGCCTCCTGTAATATGCACTCCCGAAGAGATAGCGGGGATGAGCGATGACACCCTTGACACCAACTGAAGACATACGTGCCGCTAGGCATAAACTCGCTGCAAAATTTGACAACGATCTTGATCGTATTGTTGCTGATCTCCGCCGCCAAGAAACTGAGTCAAACGCGGAGTTTGTAACACTTGCCCGCCGTCCGCCCAAACGCACGGCGAACCATGCCGTGCACCGGAGCGGCGGTGGTGACGTCGTTGACAATGGTGACCCTAGTCCCGCGGCCCGGTGACGGCCAGCGTTCGACCACGAAGGCAATCGCTTCGCGAGCAGATGCACCATGCGATTTGCGCTGCGAACCTTGTTGATATCCATCGCGCTGTTCTCGGCATGCATCGTAACTGGGCACTACGCGCTCATGAGGCCTGAACGTCGTGCGCTTCCGTTTTCCGCAACGGAGATTCGCGACGACGACAGCGTGTGGGTTGACTGGGACTATACCCTGACAGCACGGATAAACGAGTCTGACTTCGTGCCGTACGTTCGAAGGCTCGGCCTAGCTCCGTCGATTAGCGAACCAAGTGTCTACGAGTACTCGGACGATGAAAAGAGCGTTCGCGCTTCGTACTCCAATGGGGTCGTATATGTCGAAGCGTTGGGCGATTGCCCGAAGTTTACATGGCTTGGTCTTCGAACCCTTGATTCAATCGCCCAAACATAGGCGTCGCTGTTGCGGGGAGAATTCGCTGATCGTAAAATGAAGAGATGCTGACCGTACTCCGAGATGGTCCATACCGATTCTTCTTCTATGCGGGCGATCGCGACGAGCCACCCCACGTGCACGTGGAACGGGACGATTCCGAAGCAAAGTTTTGGATAGACCCAGTGCGACTCGCCCGCAGCTATGGATTTTCGGCGAATGAGATCGGTCGGATTGAGAAACTGGTTGTCACATCAACAGATACTCATGGATCGCTGGAATGAATCCTTCAACGGTTGAAACACAATTACCCACGGCAGTCACTGCTCGTATCACCGACGATATGGTCTCCGTTGATTTGTCCGATGGTCGTTCAATTTCCGTGCCGCTAGTGTGGTATCCACGCCTTTCGCATGCGACCGTGGGAGAACGTAACAATTGGCGGTTGATCGGCGGAGGCCGTGGAATTCACTAGATCGATTTGGATGAAGACATCAGTGTTGAAAACCTGATAAAGGGTCAATCATCTAGCGAAAGCCAATCGTCGTTCAAGCGATGGCTCACTCAGCGTGCGACGCGGAATGGAAGGTCCGTGACAGAACAAACGGATGAACGCGAGCCGGAATAGGCTGGGCCAGCTCGCTGCGCTCGGCAACGTCAATTCCCGGCCGCGTTGTCCGGTTCCTTTATCCGGCTCGGACAGAATCCACTGTCCGATTGGTGTGCCCCATTCGACAGAACTTGGGGCGTTTGGCACACGAAAGCAAGGAGTACGCACTATGTGATTTGCCACTGGACCCGCAAAAGCCGCTGCAAAGGCGGTTCTGGATTTACTTCCCGATGACGCTACCTGGGAAGATGTCCAATATCACCTCTATGTACGGCAACAAATCGCGGCTGGCTTGGAGGACGAAGCTGCTGGGCGGCTCATCGATACTGACGAGATGCGCCGACGTCTTATGGAACACAAAGCTCAACGCCGTCGAGGGACAACTTGAGAATTCGCTGGGCGGACCGCGCTTCCAAGGATGCGCTTGCGGTATTCGACTATATTGCCGATCATGCGTAAACCCTATGCTGCCGATCCTGTTTCGATTCTCTGTTGCCAATTTTGTGGCCCGTTCATCCGCGCCGCGGGACGTGGTGCTTGGTCACTTTCGCGACGAGACTGACATTGGCGGGTGGCTGCAGCTTCGTGAGCGGGCGTTCGCCGGGCAATTGCGGCAGCCGCGAGCGTGGAGTGACCGCGACTTCCGTCGCGAGTTTCTCGCTCAAAGCTGGTGGTCTCCCGATCGGATGTGGTTTTGTACCCAGCGTGATGGAGCGATTGTCGGGACAGTCACGCGGGGGCAACGACGCGTGGGGACCGAGACGGTGGCGACGGTCCACTGGCTGTTGGTAGCGCCGCAGTGCCAACGGCAGGGAATGGCATCGTTTTTGTTCGAGCAAGTGGTTCGCGATTGCTGTCGGCATCAAATCACGACACTTTATGCCGAGACGCTCGATACGTGGATGCCGGCCGTTCGGTTTTACGAACGGATGGGTGGCGCGCGGGTGCCATCAGCGTGACCACGTGATCAGCCGACCAATGGCGACCAGAACAAGACCAATGATGATGAAGGCAAAGACGACTGCGCGAGATTGCTTTCGATCGAGCTGTTGAAATTGGGACGGATCCTGTTGGCGAAGTTCGTCGGTCAGGCGTTCGACGAATTGTTTGGCCTCCATCAGCGAGCAATAGCTGGAGGCGCGATAGAGTTTGATGGCTTCGATCTTTCTGCCACCGCGGATCGCCGCGAGAATGGCTTGCGTTGTTTCCGATTCGAGATCATTAATATCAGATCCAACATCATTCAATTCAGTGGCATTCATGATTTGATCGACACCTTTCTTCCCGCGAGTTTGATACGACCTTGGGCGAATAAGTGGATGGCATTGGGATAGGCAATGCACTCTTCCGCGAACACGCGGTCTGCAAGAGACTTGGCCGTGTCATCGTCCAGCACCGGTACGACACGCTGGAGCACAATGGGGCCATGGTCGTACTGATCATCGACAAAATGGACGGTACATCCGCTGACTTTGGCTCCGTAGTCCAGGACGGCTTGATGAACATGGCTGCCATAATATCCTTGGCCGCAGAACGCGGGAATTAGTGACGGATGGATATTGAGGACACGGCCGGCGAAGTCGTGCGGGATCAATACGTGTTTGAGGAATCCTCCCATGACCACCAATTGCACACCCAGCTCGCGGCAGGGCTGGAAGATCGCATCGCGGAATGATTCTGGGGCGGGAAATTCTCGCCCCGTAGCGATACGGATCGGAATGCCGGCGTCGCGAGCATATTGCAGTCCCCCGGCATCACTGCGACTGGAAACGACCAGCTTGATTTCAATCGGGAGCTGGTCGCGGTTGATCACTTGCAGCAAATTTCGCAGCGTGGTTCCACCACCGGAAATCAGTACCGCGACAGGTAGTGACGCGTGATTAGCTTTGGTCTCCATAATCCAATCGTTCCGTCGCCACTGCGATCACTTTGGTATTGGCCATCAAATCGTGCACACAGCGACGATCATCCTTGAATATATACAATGCGTCGACGATGCTAAATAGCCCGCAGACTTGATTGATGAATCCGGGTACCCACATTCGCAGGACTACGCCGCGAAGGAAGCCCGGAAGGGCTTCATCTTGCTGCGAGACGATGCGAGTGCCCACGATTTTCTTGCCAATGGTCTGTCCCGAACTGGTGACCAGGATCCAGTTGATGGCGGAGACCATCGTCGTGGCGATCATCAGGATCAGCATACCCGCCATCGACAGTTGTTCGTCCGATTCGGCGAAGGCGACGTACATATACAGGCCAGGTGCTGCCGCGACGAGGCGGACCATTCCGTCGATAAGAGCACCGGTGAAGCGAGCACCTCGCGTCGCCGGAATCGACATGCCGAGTTCTGCACAGCGTTGTGCTTCGAATGCGGCGTGTCCATCGGGAGTCTGGTACGGATTGACCGTCGGTTTCTTTTCCTTTAGTGGAGCAGGTATCGCTTTTGGCTGTGTCACCGCCGCTGGAGGTTCATCGGTCGGTTCGTTTACCGGAGGTTCTTCCATGTCCAGTGACGAAATGGAGGACGTCGGCGATGCACCTAATGCGGTGGCCATCACCGGCTCGGGAATTCGAGTCACGGTTCCGCATCCCGGGCATCGGGACTTCTTGCCTGCCGCTTCATCGGGAACCCGCAGCATCCGCATACAACCATTACAGCTGAATTCAATCGACATCGTGCTAAGATCCGTGTTGAGACTTTTACCGATTTGGGAACGGGGTAAGACCTCGCTCCGAGCATATGATTTGAAACGTGCGATTCCGAGGGAGGGATGTATGCCTCCCGTAAGAAAACCATAGGTTACATTGCGAGCACGTCAGCTGGTTTTTTCCAGCTTTTGAGGGGCTGATTGCCGGGGCGTGCGGCAGAATTGTCGGCGAATCGGCGCAATCGCCAGCGATGCCGCACGGGAAGATCGGTAAACTCGTTACGTCCGCGCTCAGTCGCTATTACCGGCGACCCGCACAAACAGCTCTAACGGCACATCTCCGATTTCCAGTTCTACTCCTTCGGCATTTGGCAGCGGCGAGAACTCCCAAGACAGCGCCAAGGTCTCGGACATGCAGTATTGGCGATTTTCTTCCATTGCTAACTTCAGTTCTCCGTCGTCGGCAACCACCCCCACGTGAATCCGATCTTCGTAACGGCATTGCATGGCCTTGCGGCGTTCGTTGGCCAACCGAACCACATCGCGAGCCAGGCCTTTGCGGCGCAAACGATCGTCGATTTCGGTGGAGAGCACGACAACGCATCCCTTTCCCTGGGCGGC
>JAGQPD010000570.1 GCA_020426865.1 Planctomycetales bacterium | reverse complement strand
TCGAAGAGGTGGAGGCGGAGGTCCTACCGGCAGAGAAGGAATCGGTGGTGGCGCGCTGGCAGGCCGGCCGCGGTCCGGTGGCGATGGCCGGGGATGGGGTCAATGACGCCCCCGCCCTCGCCCGGGCCGACGTGGGGATCGCCATGGGGACCGGCACCGAAATCGCTATGGAAGCCGCCGATGTCACGCTGGTAAAGGGGGATTTGATGGCGATCACACGGGCCATTTCCCTGGCTCGACGCGTAGCGACAAATATTCGTCAGAATTTGTTTTTTGCCTTCATCTACAATGCCCTGGGGATCCCCGTCGCAGCGGGAATCCTCTACCCCTTTACCGGCTGGCTGCTCGGCCCCGTACTTGCGGCGGCCGCGATGAGCTTCAGTTCGGTGTCGGTGATTGCGAACGCCTTGCGTCTGCGCGCGAGCAAGGCATGAGTGGATGTTGTGGATGTGTGTCACTGTGGCAGGGCGCGCAGTTCCCGTTGATAGCCGCCGGAGAGGATGGGGAAACGGCACCAGGTTTTGGGGTCCAGGTTCTCGTCGTCGACGTGAAATGACGGTGCGTATCGCTCGCGCTTCCATTGGTTGCGACACCAGAGGCCGAAGAACCGGCGGATCCATGTCGCCATGTCCTGCCGGTCATAATGTGGGAATTCGATCACGGCCCGCTGGTAAATGTCCGCAGGCTTCTGCTTGTCCCTGATCGCGGCGCGTTCGATCCAATCGAGCACTTCGTATGGCATTAGGTCCTTTTCGTCGGTTTGTGATGCTGCGGTCGGTCGCAATTCGGCCGTGGGAGCCTGCACGTTCACCTTGTGCAACGCGGTGAATGGCCCTACCTCGCGTGGACCTTCCTGTTCGCACCAACGCAGCCACTGACGCAAAAATGCCTTGTCGATGCCGGCGATCGGCGACAGTCCGCCGCAGGTGTCGCCGTCCATTGTGGCGTAACCGACCGCCGCTTCCGATCGGTTGCTCGTCGCCAATAGCAATGCTCCGGCCAAGTTTGCCAGGTACCAGACACTGGGCCCCCGCACCCGGGCCTGAATGTTTTGTAGGGCGATGTCGTCGGTTTCCCAACGCAATTGTCGACCAATCGCCGACTCGATCGTCGCTGTATAATCCGCGACCATCGGATCGACGTCCAACTCGAGGAACCGCGCCCCGACGCCCAATGCGACGTCCCGGGCGGCTGTGCGCGTTGTCTCGGAACTATTGCGGGTCGCCTGATAGACACACGTCAGCAGCCGCTCGACGATCGCCGCATCGGTCGTGCACGTTCGTAACTCGGGAATGTAACTCAACCGTTCGCAAAATCGCTCACGCCCCAATTCTTGAACGCCAAACGTGACCATCCGAGCTGCCAACGTCGCGACCGCCGCCGAATCCGCTCCACCACTAAGCGATACGACAAATCCGTGCGAGCGACTCTTGCGCATGTAATCAAACAAACCCAACGCAATCGCACGCGTAAATTCTTCCTCCTTCAACGAATCGGAATCCTCCCACGACGGAGGACTCGCCACCCGGACCGAAGGGACTTGAGCCGGAAACGTGAACGCCGCCCGTACCACTCGATCCGCACCGATCGCCACGTCCACCGGAAAACTCGTCGAACGTATGCGACTCATTCGCGTTGTTTCGACATCAATCGTCGCCGTCGTCAACCGTACCGGCTCATACGAGAATCGTGAACCCGTCACCAACAACTGACCACAACTGGCAATCATCGCATCGCCATCGTAGATCGCACGCCCCGCTTCGTTCCCCACCAGATTCGCATAGACATAGCTGGCGTGAAACGCCCGCGATCCATCCACCACAAGCCGCCGACGTATGAAGTGCTTCCCGAATGCGAAATGGCTGGCACTGGGGTTGAGCAACACATCGACCCCCTGCTTGGCCAACTCGCCACCGGGTCGGTCCAATACCCACGCGTCCTCGCAAATCTCAAATCCAATGCGCACCCCGCCACAGTCGAAAATCAAATCCCCCAACGGAACCGACGTCCCCGCAATATCGATGGACGTCAATGCGTCGTTCGGCCACGGCTTGAACCACCGCGGTTCATAATGCAGCCCGTCCCCGGCAAGCTTTTGCTTGCCAACCAATCCCTTCAACGCCCCATCAACCAACAAACCAGCCGCATTAAACAACCCGCCCTGCTGCAAGACCGGCAATCCAACAGACACAATCATGCCCTCCGTCTCCGGCACGATCTCCGTCAACACGTCCGCCGCCATCTCCGCCACATACGGCGCATGAAAAGCGTCCTCGCATCCATATCCCGTGACGCATAACTCCGGTAAACACAAGATGCTGACCCCCATCTCCTGCGCCTGACGTATCGCTGTTACAATGTTGTCGCGATTGCTGTCCCACGCCAACGGAGTCTGGTTCAATACCGCTGCAGCGACCTTGATCAACTTCATCGAATTCCCCTCACCATCATCATTGAGAAGTGGTAGATATCTGTCGTGGTTTGGTAGATATCTATCATAATGTCGTAGATATCTGTCGTAATGTGACTGAAAGCTATCATTTTCTGCTCCATTCTTCCCCGTCGGCGTGACCGTGGTCGGGTGCGAGTGCGATTGAGAAGTGGAAGCGTTTTTTCTGAGATTCTAGGCGTCATCGGGCACAAGTGGTAGGCACAAGTGGTTGCGGCACTAGTGATAGGGACGCAGGTGTCGCTGGCAACGTTCACGGTTAACATGTGCTAGGGCGCGGCCGTCGTGGCGAAGCAGGCGTAGGAGTTGGGACGGGGAGCACTGCAGCCATTGGGCGGAGGTTGCCGCATCGTATTGTCGGAGAGCCAATACGTCTAAGGCTTCGGCGAGGAGGGCGGGGAAGTCGCGGTGGCGGGGGCTGATTCCAAGGCGGCCGTCGTGGCAGCGAGTTTGCCAAAGATCGCTGGGGCATTCTGGCAGCGTTTGCCAATAGCGATGGTGGAGTGCCAGTTCCAGGCGAAGTCGGGCGAGTGCGACGGAGCGGTTTTCGGCTTGACTGCGGCGTTCGGTCGCGGCTGCTTCGATACCGGTCGGTTCGTGGCGGAGGATGACGGCCGTTTCGACCTTATTGCGATGTTGTCCGCCGGGTCCGCTGCGCCGTTGTCGCCGCACGAGGCATTGTCCGAGCAGTGCGTCATCACTCAGGGTGGACGGATGAATGTTGTGCATGGCGGAGGTATGGTCTCACAGTGGGACGGTCAGTTGTCGGCCGTTGTCTTTGACGGACATTTGTTGGATAAACGGCACCGCGGCAGCGGCCCAGGCCTGGGGATCGGGGTAGCTATCGGCGGCTTCGGCGAAGCAGCTTTGCAACATATCCGTATTGATGATGCCGGGGTTGAGTGACACAACGGCGACGCCTCGAGGAAGTTCTTCGGCCAGTCCGAGCGAGAGGGCTTCGATGGCCCATTTGGTGGTGCAATATGGGACGACTTCAGCGGAGACGGTGCGTCCCCAACCGGAGCTGACGTTGACGATCAGTCCGCGTTTTCGCTCGATCATGGCCGGCAGGAACTCCCGAATCGTGTGAAACGTTCCGGCGACGTTGACGCGAAGCAGATTGTGAAATTGTTCCGGTGGGACCTGCCAGAGATTCGAGTTCGGGTTGATGATCGCGGCGTTGTTGATTAGCAAGTCGGGCACATGTCCCGCCTGGATCAGCGAGTTGGCCCATCGTTCGACTTGTTGGTGGTCACCGACATCGACCGTGTCAAAGGTGTGTGGGGGACGGTAGTGTCGGGTGAGGTCGGCGATCGCCTGCGGATCGCGACTGCAGCCGGCCACGACGTGGCCCAGTTCGATAAACTTATCGACCATCGCACGACCAAGGCCTCGGCTGACGCCGGTGATCGCGATCCTATTTTCGCGGGACAGGAAGGGCTCGTTTGGCATCATGGGTTCCGGTACGAATCAGCAAAACTTGCATTGTGCCAGGATTTCCAGCTATTGCCAGTCCGCACGCAAGCAACGATAATGGGGGCGTTTGGAGCATTTGCCGTTTTTTTTGTTGATTCGTCCGCTGGGCGCCATGTATCGAGATTCTTCCATCTTTTGGAGTTTGTTGATTGCGATGGTGTTCTGTCCGTTGCATTGCGTGACGGAGAACGTTGTCGCGCATGAGGCGGCCGTATCGGCAGCGGACAAGACGGCGGACAAGGCGAGTGAAGCTTCCCACGTACCTCGGCGACCGGTGATTCCGGGTGGGCATTGCCATCATCCCGGATGCATTTGCGAGGGGGCCCTCACGGTGGCTCCTGCTACGGCACCGGTTCCGGAATACAGCCACGTGGAACCGTGGAGCTGCGACTTGACGGTATTGCCGACGGTGTTGGTCGCGTTGGCCGATGAGGCTGGGCGGTCGCTGCTTCGCGAGCATCCAGTTGCGAGTCAATCTATTTCGGGGCGCCATCTTTGCGCGCTGATCTCGCGTTTCTTGCTGTAATCGGCATTGGGGTTTGCTGAACGAAGCCGTTCGCTCCTCGGGATCGGATCGTGGCGATCGCTGAGTGAACACGGCGTCATCGATCGTTCCGTTGGTCGCGATCACGGCTGCGGGAAAAAACGCATTAATACACCCAATAGCAGGAGATTCGTAGTGACGTCGTCCAAGCAGGTTGCGAAGCGACCGGGTATCTGGCATCGTCTTCAGAAATCGTCAGTGATTCCCAACATTGTTGGGTTAGGGATTGTCGGCGCCGCGGCATTCTTTGCGTTGCAGATGGAATACGCTCAACAGCATGGTGAAGAAGGCGAACCGGTTGTGGCGGCATCGGCGAACGACGAGGGGGCCGCCCATGCTGACGTGCAGTTGTCTCAGGAGAAGATCCAGCGGGCTGGGATCTGCGTGCGGCCGGCGGAGCGAGGCGCGTTATTGCCCTACCACCAGGTACCGGGGCGGACCGACTATGACGCGAATCTGCGTCTTGAGATGACGGCGCCAGTGGCGGGGATTGTGACCGTGTTGCACACACAGGTTGGTCAGGCCTGCCGATCAGGTGAGCCGCTGTTGGAACTGTCCAGTCCCGAAGTGGGGCAGGCACGCAGCGAGATCCTGCATCGGCAAAGTGAATGCGACGTTGCTCAACGCCGATACGACAATGCGCTGACCATTTGTGACAACCTGGAACAACTGCTCAAAGCCTTAGCCACCAGCCCGCCGTTGCGGGAGATCGAACAAAAGTTCGCCGACATCTTGCTAGGCGATTTTCGGCAACGGGTGTTGGGGAGTTATGCGGAGCGCGAGTTCGCACGGTCGGTGGCCGCCGATACCGGCGAGCTGGAGCAAACGGGTGTGATCAGCAGTCGGATGGTGCGTGAGCGAGCTACGGCCCGGAGCGTGGCGGACGCGACGTTTCAGGGGGCGGTTGAGCAATGTCGGATTGACGCACAGGAACGGCGGGACATCGCACGTTCGGAACTGGAAGAATCGAAACGGCAGTTAGAGATCAGCCGCGAGCAGTTGACAGCGATCGCGGGGCCGTGGAGCAAAGCGGAAGTGGCAGATAGTGACAGCCGCCTGAACGAACTGACGCTGCGCGCACCGTTTGACGGAGTCGTGCAGCACCGGCACGTGGCGGTCGGATCGCGATTTGAGCAACGCGGCAACCTGTTGGAGCTGGCGGATACCTCCCGGATATGGGTGCGGGCGGAACTGCACGAAGGGCACTGGGACACCGCCGAGTTGTCACCGGGGTCACAGATCAAGTTTGTGTTGCCGAGCGATGGGGATCGCGTGTGGTCGGCGGAAGTGCAGTTTACGGAAGGGGAGGTGGACGAGCAAACGCGGACGTTAAGTTTGGTGGCGGCGACCGACAACCGGCGGCACGAATTGCGTCCCGGAATGTTTGTTTGGGTCCGCATCCCGCACCGTCATGCGGAAGCGACGCTGATGGTCCCCCCCAACGCAGTGGTTGAGTACGAAGGAGACAAGTTCGTGTTCGTCGAATCCGCTCCGGGTTCCTACAGGATGCAAAAAGTAACGATCGGTGTTGAAACGCCGGAAGGGGTGGAGGTACTGTCTGGTTTGGACGAAGGGACACCAGTCGTGTGCGAAGGAGCGTTTCAAATCAAATCGGAGTTGTTGCTAGAGGGGGAAGCGGAGTAATGAGAGCGACGGTGGCCGCATCGATCGTACCACGACCATCGTCACGGTGGCATAACTGAGCGAAATCATCAAGCACACGAAGTAGTTATTCATGTTATCGAAGATCATTGACGTATCGCTGGAGAACCGAGTATTCGTCGTTGTGTTGTTTGCATTGATAGCGGCCAGCGGCCTGTATTGCGCGATCATGTTGCCGGTGGATGCTGTGCCGGACATGACGAACGTTCAGGTGGTCGTGATCACCCAGGCAGGGGCTTTGTCTCCGCTGGAAGTCGAACAGTATGTGACGTTTGTCGTCGAGTCGAAGATGCAGGGGCTGCCCGACGTCGAGGAGATCCGCAGCGTATCGAAATTCGGGCTATCGGTCGTGACCGTCGTATTCAAGGACGGGACAGACATCTTCAGGTCGCGGCAATTGATGACCGAGCGGTTGGTAGAACTGCGTGGCGAATTGCCGGAACACGCTTCGGATCCGCAGTTGGGGCCGATCGCCACGGCACTGGGGGAGGTGCTGCAATTTGAGGTCCGGGGTGCCGGGTATACAGCGATGGAGTTGCGGACAATTCTGGAATGGCAAATCGCACCGCAGTTGCGTCAGGTCAAGGGCGTGACGGAGATCAATACGCACGGCGGGTATTACAAATCGTTTGAGATCCAGGTCGATCCCCAACGGTTGGCGTCGCTGCAAGTCAGTCTGAAAGAGATCCTGGATGCCATTTCCGGTGGTAATGTCAGTACGGGCGGCGGTTATATCGAACGACGGGGTGAGCAACAGTTTATTCGCGGTGAGGCATTGTTTCGCGACGAAACGGACTTGAAGTCGATCGTGGTGCGGACGGAGCAGGGGGGAGAGCCGTTGTTGTTGAAGGAGATCGCGGAGGTCCGCGTTGCCCCACTCACGCGACAGGGAGCTGTGACGCGGGATGGTCGTGGCGAGGCGGTGACCGGATTGGTAATGATGTTGCTGGGGGAGAATTCCCGCTTGGTGGTCGAACGTGCGAAAGAGAAAATCGCCGAGATCGAACCA
>JAGQPD010000569.1 GCA_020426865.1 Planctomycetales bacterium | reverse complement strand
AGTCGGTGCAATTGCTGGTGCTGGTCACCTCGCCGTATTCCCCACCATCGCCGCGGCCAGGCATCCAGGCCTCGAGATCGAATTTTCGATACGCCGGCCCCCCCAAATCCCCGGTCGCCGTGTCGACCACTCGGTACGGGATACCCAATGTATCGAAAATATGGCACTCGAGTTCGCAGAACGTGTCCAGAATGCCGTCGCTTTGATCGGGTGTCGTGAATGCGAACATCTCGATTTTCGTGAATTGATGCACGCGGTACAGCCCGCGTGACGCACGTCCGGCAGCTCCGGCCTCTGTCCGATAACAGTGACTGACACCGCAAACTTTTAGCGGCAATTGTTCTTCGTCCAGCACTTCCCCAGAAAGCATTCCACCAAGTGTTATTTCGGCCGTTGCTACGAGGCTGAGGTCGGTGTTGTCGACGCTGTAAATCTGAGTCTCCGGGCCACGCGGAATGAAACCGATACCGTGCAGAATCTCGTTGCGCGCCAGGTCGGGAGTGATCGTGGGAGTAAACCCGGCCTCAATTAACGTCTTCAATGCAAACTGCTGCAACGCTAATTCCAGCAATACCGCTTCATTCTTGAGAAAATAGAACCCGGTACCGGTCGTCCGCGCACCCGCTTCGAAATCGATCAAATCCAGTTTTTGACCGATCTCGAGATGATCGAGCGGCTGGAACGAAAACGCGCGAGGGGCGTGCTTTCCTTTTTTAATCTCGAGATTCGCATGATCGTCCGTACCGACCGGCGCGGCGGGATGCGTCATGTTCGGGATCTGACGCTGGATGTCGAGAATCTGTTCATCCAATCGATCGTGTTCGGATTGCGCAGTGTCCTTCTGCTCACGAAGTTGTCTCCCCTCTTCCTTCCGGGCTTCCCGCTCGTCCGCGTCCTTCGCCTTGCCGATCGACTTGGAAACCTCGTTGGCCTGCCGATTCAATTCTTGCACCGTCTGCTGCAGTTGACGGCGTTGCTCTTCTAACGTCAACAATTGGCCGACGTCCGCAGTCACGCCACGCTGCTGACAATTCTTCCTGACTTCGTTCGCGTTATCGACAATGAATTTTCGATCAAGCATAAAGGTTCACGCCAGAGTGGATAATAAAGTAAAGGATGATCGGAAAACGGACCTGCAAAGATGTTTCGCGAACGTCGGGCGACCCTCGCGACAGTGGCGAAAGTGGCCGATTCTCGGCGTCGAGCTTCAACCCAATTCCGCCAACTCCTGCCACAGACACGCACTGGCCTTGATACCGCGATGAAAATCCGCCAGCGAAAATTTTTCATTGGGGCTGTGGGTGTTATCGTCGTCGAGCCCCCACCCCAGCAGCAGGGTATCGATTTTCAATTGCTCTTTGAACGTATTTACTATCGGGATCGATCCCCCCTCGCGGATGAACACCGGAGCCCGACCGAAGCCTTGCTCGATCGCGCGCGATGCGGCCGCCATGTAAGGACTATCCAGCGGCAACACGAATCCCGGAGCGCCATGGAAATCGATCAACTCCATCGCTATTCCTGGCGGACACATCGCCTGCAACATCTTCTTCAGTTCGACGGTCACGTCGTGTGGGTCTTGATTGGGAACCAATCGAAAACTGAATTTGGCACTCGCCCGCGACGGCAATACTGTCTTGGCTCCCTCCCCCTGATAGCCACTTGTCAGTCCGTTGATGTCGCACGTGGGTCGCGCCCACCGCCGTTCCAACGTTGTGTATCCCTCCTCGCCCGACACACCGTCAACACCGATCTGCTTCATGAACGCTGATTCGGAAAACGGCAACGCTGCGAACTGTTTGCGTTCCTCATCACCCAATGGCACTACCTTGTCATAGAAATGCGGGACCTGCACGCGGCCCTTGCTGTCCACGAGCGCTGACAACATCTTGGATAGCGTGTTGGCGGGGTTCGTCACGGCACCACCAAACGTTCCCGAATGCAAATCTTGCCTCGGTCCCACCAACCGCAACTCGTAGTACGCAATTCCCTTCAGACCGTAGGTGATCGCCGGCTGACCCGGCGCAAATTGACTGGTGTCACTGATCACCGCGATGTCCGCCTGCAACCGGTCCCGATTCGTGTCCAGAAAACCATACATCCCGCCACTGCCAACTTCCTCCTCCCCCTCAATCACAAACTTCAGCTGGATCGGCAAACTCCCCGCGGTCGCCATCCACGCCTGAGCACTCTTGACGTGTGTGAGCATCTGCCCTTTGTCGTCCGTCGCACCCCGAGCATAAATGTTGCCGTCCCGCCGAGTCGGTTCAAATGGCGGTGACTTCCACTCCGACAGCGGATCCGGTGGCTGCACGTCGTAATGTCCATACACCAACGCCACCGGCTTGCCGGTAACCGGGGCGCTTTGGGCAAATACGATCGGATGCCCCGTCGTCTCACAGATTTCCGCTTCTAACCCCATTGCTTGAAATTGCGATGCGACCCACTCGGCCCCCCGCCGAACGTCCCCCCGATGCCGACTGTCCGTGCTGACGCTGGGAATTCGCAATATTTCGCATAAATCCTCCTCAAATCGCTCCCGTTGCGATTCCAGGTACTGCTCGAGCGCTGCCGGTACGGTCATTTCAATAAATCCTTCTGCGGCGTGTTTTCGGTTCCGGTTTTGACAAATATAATGGCATTGCCGCTCGGCGACTACCGCGACGTGGGGACCCGCACCCCTCGTCCCCGTTTGTTCGCAGCACCCACTAACGGAATCGATGCACATGGATACGGAAAAGGACACCAACAAAACAGCCGAAACTCCGCTGGACGACGCCCAAACCGCGGTGGCCGTGGCAGAACCGAAATTGGCCACCAAGCGGCGGAAGAAACATAATCAGAAAACGCGTCGGCAGCCCCAGTACCACGTCCTCCTCTGGGACGACAACGATCATACCTACGACTACGTCATTGATATGATGATCGAATTGTTCCGGATGGACGAAGTCCAAGCCTATCGTGTCGCACGCACGGTCGATCATCGCGGCTGGGCCGTCTGCCTGACCACCACCCGCGAACACGCCGAACTCAAACGCGACCAGATCCACGCCTACGGCAAAGACCGTCGCATCAACTGCTGCCTCGGCTCGATGTCTGCCACCATCGAACCAGCACCATGACCAACTCGCCACTGCTCCGCACCCATACGCTCGGCTGCAAAGTCAACCAGTACGAAACCGAACTGGTCCGCGAAAGCCTCTTGCAGCACGGCTACGCCGACGCCCAGATGCAACAGCCCGCTGACCTCTGTATAGTGAACACATGTACAGTTACCGCAGAAGGCGATGCGAAGAGTCGTCAGGTAGTGCGGAGAATGGCGCGGAAGAATCCGGACGCGAGAATCGTGGTGATGGGGTGCTATGCAACGCGAGCGCCCGAGGAATTGCGGACACTGCCGGGAGTGGCGGAGGTGGTCACGGACAAGCGTGAGTTGCCCGATGTGTTAGGGCGATTTGGCGTCATCGACTTGCCCACAGGAATCTCGCAGTTCGGGAGTCGACATCGAGCGTATGTGAAGGTCCAGGACGGTTGTTTGTTACGGTGCAGTTACTGCATCATTCCCCAAGTGCGTCCTCACATGGCGAGTCGTCCGTTGGAGGATATCGTCGACGAGGCGCGGAGGTTGTCGGCCAATGGATATCACGAGATCGTGTTGACCGGCATCCATTTGGGGCACTACGGCGTGGATTGGAATTGGAACCGACCCAAATCGCAGTGGACACGTTTGTCGACGCTTGTTGCGCGATTGGCGGAATTGCCGGATCCGTTTCGGATCCGGTTATCGAGTATTGAAGCCACCGAGGTCACTCGCGAGTTGTTGGACGTGATGGCGAACTATCCGCACAAGGTCTGTCCGCATCTGCATATTTGTTTGCAGAGCGGATCGGATCGAGTTTTGCAGCGAATGAATCGGCGATGGGGTGCAAAGCGATTTGTGGATCGATGTCAAATGGTTCGAGAGCGTTTGGACGATCCGGCGATTACGACGGACATTATTGTGGGGTTTCCTGGCGAATCGGACGCCGATTTTGCCGCAACCTGTGATGTGGCGCGGGAGGTTGGTTTTTCGAAGATCCACATCTTCCCCTTTAGTGCGCGTCGTGGGACGCCGGCAGCCGAATTTACGGATCGCCTTCCCGCTGCGGAAATCGCCGAGCGCGGAGCACGATTAACGGAGCTGGAACAGCAGTTGCGAACGGACTACTTCCAGCGGCTAACGGGGCGACGATTACGCGTGTTGGTGGAGAGCGCGATGCGTGAGGACGCTGGTCAGTACACGGGTACCTCCTGCCGTTACGCACCGGTCCAGTTTCCCGTCGACCCGAATGCTCAACCTGGCCAGATTATCGACCTGCACATCAACGACCACGCCCACGACCGAGTCTTTGGCACAATGTCCCACGGCTGTCCCCAGCCGTA
>JAGQPD010000568.1 GCA_020426865.1 Planctomycetales bacterium | reverse complement strand
CAGATCGGCAACCCGAGTTCACACAGCTGGACATAGAGATGTCGTTCGTCGACGCCAACGATATCATGTCGATGATTGACGGGCTGATGGCAAGGATGGCTCGTGAATTGCTCGGTATCGAATTGCCGACGCCGTTGCCACGCATGACGTACGACGAAGCGATGACGCGATTCGGTCACGATGCACCAGACTTGCGATTCGGCATGGAGCTGGTCGATTGTTCGGATTTGGCGGCCGAAGCGGAATTCCGCGTCTTTCGCGGCTGTGTCGACGGCGGCGGCTTTGTCCGCGGCCTGAACGCGAAAGGTGCGGCAGACAAGTATAGTCGTCGCTTGATCGATGAAATGACCGATTTTGTCGTCCAAGATTTTGGCGCCAAGGGACTGGCCTGGTTTAAGGTCGAAAACGACGGCAAGTTGAACTCACCAATCGCCAAGAATTTCAGTGACGACTTGCTGGCCAAATTCGCCGAACGCCTGTCGGCTGAACCGGGCGACTTGCTGCTGCTGGTGGCCGACCGCTGGGAAGTCACTTGCAAGGCACTTTATGCCCTGCGAAAGCGACTCGGTGCCGAACTAAAACTCTATCAGCCCGGTCAAATGCACTTCTCGTGGGTCATCGAATTCCCCATGTTTGAATTCGATGCCGAAGAACAGCGTTGGGTGGCGATGCACCATCCATTCACCGCGCCACGAACCCAAGATGTCGACCTGCTCGACTCCGACCCCGGAAAGGCACGCGCCCAGGCCTATGACCTGGTCATCAACGGATCGGAGGCTGGTGGCGGCACGATTCGTATCCACGATAACGTCGTGCAACAAAAGGTTTTCAACCTGCTCGGCATGGACGAGGTTTCCGCACGCGAACGATTTGGGTTCCTGCTCGATGCCCTCCAATATGGCGCCCCTCCTCACGGTGGTATCGCCTTGGGGATCGACCGCGTCGTCATGCTCTTTGGTGGCATGGACAATATTCGCGACTGTATCGCGTTTCCAAAGACACAAAAAGCTGCCGATCTAATGACCGGTGCGCCTGGCCTGGTGGATCAAAAACAACTGCGAGAATTGGGAATCCGGATTGTCAAAGCTCACGAAAAGTAGCCCGATCCTGGTGATTGCACCATATGATTGCCTTGACCGTTACCAACACCTAGAATAACTCCACGGTGGAGACCGCCGTGGCACCAGCTGAATGTGTCCGGTCCAAATTCCTTCGTCGTCACTTCGTCGTCAAAGGTGAGCCATGAAGCAATCCCATCCATGGACGGCTGATATTATACAACATGCGTATTATTCGTTAGGTTCGAATCGCCATCGAATGCCATGGCTCGGCCGCCCCCGAAACCGAGCGAATCATCAGGCGTTTACGCTCGTTGAACTGCTCGTCGTCATTGCCATTATCGGGTTACTCGTCGGCTTGCTTCTGCCGGCCGTCAACTCCGCTCGCGAAGCCGCTCGCCGGACCGCCTGTTCAAGCAACATCCGGCAAGTCGCCATGTCAGCGTTGAACTACGAGTCGGCACGGCTGCGATTACCTCCTGGGTACCTTGGCCCCGATCCCCCGCAACGTGCGGTTGCGGGGACCGAGTTGCTAACACCCAACGAGCAGTTCGTCGGCGTATTGGCCTATCTATTACCCTACCTAGAGGAATCGGTCGTCTACGATTCGATTGACATCAATCTGAATGTCGACGAGCACTCACCCGATGGCCCTTGGTGGACATTCGATGAAACGTGGTTTATTTCCCAAGCCCGCATTCCGCTCTTTCGCTGTCCCAGTGCCCCCGACCGATCGACGGAAGAATCGGTGGCGCTGCTAAACACGTATTGGGATGAGGGCGAATCGCAATTGGCGGTGCAGATTGCCACATTCGCGTCGACGGCGCCCGGCGAAACCAACTACATCGGCTGCGCCGGATACATTGGAATCGTTGGACATCCGCTCGCGGACGAGTTGCATGGGGTCTTTACTAACCGGTCGAGCAACCCGCTATCGAAGGTGAAAGACGGCACAAGCAAGACGATCATGTTTGGCGAATGCCTGGGGATTACCGAGCCGGAATTCGTGGCCGCCCACACTTGGATTGCGTCGGGCAGTCTGCCGGTCGCGTTCGGGATTGGCAATGAGGGATGGGGACGGTTCAGCAGTCAACATCCCGGGCTCGTGTTGACGACGTTTGTCGACGGTTCGGTACATCCGCTGTCGGTTGATATTGATCAACAGGTTTTGAATGCTATCGGCGGGATGCGCGAAGGCAGCTTGGTCGATATTAGCTCACTGTAACAGGTCCAAACCAACCATCTCGGAAGCCAACGATGAATACCAAGATCACATACGCGCGTTTGATGTTGATGGCCTCAATCTTGGCGGCAGCGCTGGTCTCCAGCGGCTGTGGTGGCGGCGGTTCCAGTGATCGGGCGGTCCTTCCGGATCGCGCCACGGCGGAACCCAAGCCCGATGGCATCAAATCGCCGGGAGGCGGCAATGCACGTCAGATGAGCGTGCAACCGCCCAGCGAATAGGGCCGCACGTCGAAATTGACTTAACCTGCCGAGGTGGGGAATGCAACACCTTGGTCGCGCTCGCTTTCATGGAGGTTTGTCGGCAGGCAGACGGCATGGAACCAGAATTGCTCGATCGACTGCATCACTTGCCGGAATCCCGTAAGGTCGATGGATTTGGTCAGGCAGCAATTTGCCCCCATTTCGTAGACTCGGCCAATTTCTTCTGAGGTCGAGCTGGAAGTCAAGACGATGACAGGTATGCGTCTTAGAAGGGAATCTTCCTTGACGACTCGCAGCACGTCGATGCCGCCCAGCTTAGGAAGGTTGAGATCCAGTAGAACGATATCGGGAAGCGGACCATGTTCTCTCCGGTTTCGCAGGACAGAAATGGCTTGGTGGCCGTCGCGAGCGACGCTCATACTGACGGCGGCGTTGGATTTCCGCAGGTAGGACCATACCAGGTCAACATCCCCGATATTGTCTTCGACGAGCAAGACCTCCAGTGGCCTAGCGTTCTCTACGGTTTGCATGACGGAACTTCGCCTTCATACTTCGAGAACTTGGGCCGATGGACATCCGGATCCATGTCCACGAAGTAAACGGGAAGCGTCACACGAAACGTTGTCCCCACGCCAAGTTCCGATTCGACGGATATCTCTCCACCATGCTGCTCGACGATCTTCTTGCAGACCGCCAGCCCGATTCCCGTTCCGGGATACTCGGCGGTCGTATGGAGCCGCTGGAAAACCTGAAAAATGCGCTCATGGAAGTCCGGGTCGACACCGATTCCATTGTCTTTGACGGCGATTTCGCAGAATGCATCGCATTGCTGGCAGGAAATCTGGATGATTGGTGGGCGGTCGGGATGACGGAACTTCAGAGCATTGCCCATCAGATTTTGAAAAAGCTGTCGCAGCCGGGTTGGGCTACCTTTGACGCGGGGAGTTTCTTCCGGTAGGGAGATTTCCGCTTGCGTCTCCTCGATGCTTGTTCGCAGGTCGTCGACGACATGCTGGAGCATGTCCCCCAGGCCAATGGCTCGAAAAGGCGCGTCCATGCGTCCGACTCGCGAATAGTTGAGCAGGTCATCGATGAGCGCCGCCATGCGTTTGGCGCCATTGGTGGCGAAGTCAATGTAACGGTCGGCATTGGCGTCCAGTTTCCCGCGATACTCCTCCGCCAGCAATCCCGTGAAACTGGCAACCATGCGGAGCGGTTCCTTGAGATCATGGGATGCGACGTAGGCGAACTGTTCCAGCTCATGGTTGCTCTTTTCGAGCTCACAGGCATACTGCGCGAGAGTTTTCTCTGCCGCTTTTCGTTGGGTGATGTCGCGAGCGATAACGGACGCGCCAATCACAACATCCGATTCATCCCGTATGGGTGATACTGTCAACGAGACATCGATCAGCGTGCCGTCTTTGCAGCGTCGCGTGGTCTCGGCATTGTCTACCAGAACACCACCGACGACTTTCTGCATGATTTGATCCGCTTCGTCGGTCTGGCCATCGGGGATTAGCATCGAAATGTGGCGACCAATTGCCTCTTTCGCCGGGTAGCCATAGATCATCTCGGCACCGCGGTTCCAATTGGTAATCGTGCCATCGATCGCCTTTCCGATAATCGCATCGTGGGACGATTCGACGATTGCCGCCAACTGTGCCAAAGTTTTCTGAGTTCGGTGGTGGGCCGCCATGTCTACGATGGAACTCAAGACAAAAAGACCCTCGGTGGTTTCAATCGGATTCAGTCCGAGGTCGAGCTCGAATTCCGTTCCGTCTTTTCTAAGTCCGATGCGCGGACGGCCTTGACCGATTAGCGTCGTCTGTGGTTCTTCGAAAAAGGCGTCGCGCAGCTTCGGATGGGCTGGACGAAATCGTTCGGGAATCAGCATCTCGATCGACTCCCCGAGCATTTCTTCGCGCGCATATTGAAAGACTTCCTCGGCAGCCCGATTGACAAGTACGATCTCGCCCGACGGATCGATCATAATCATCGCATTGGGCGCTACTTCCATGACGCTCTCGAATTGCCGATTCGTTCGCTCACGATTCATCGACAGCCGATCGCGACATCGATGCAGCAAATACACGATCAACGCAATCACACAGATGCATGCCACAACGACAGCACAGTCCGCGGCGAATGGCAGCCAGCCTACCCCAGTGCGTTCGAGCAATTCAAACAACATTCCCAGCATGTGCATTTGTGCGCATAACCACGACCACGGATCCCAAAGCATAACCGCTATGAGTTCTATCGAATCGTCGGCCAGTTACTTGCTTGTCGCATTGGGAAAACGCTCAGACATTGCCGGTCGGTAACTCGGCAATTCCATACAAGTCGTCCCCAACAGATGTCGTTCGAATCAAGTTGTTATAGGGGACATGTCGCGGCCGTCTTGGGAGGCAAGACGTGCTTCTGGATCTCGCTCCACAGCACTTCCCACCGCACCGGCTTGGTCAAAAACGACGAAGCACCAAGGCTGAACATCTTGTGCTTGAGCTTGCCGTCCCGGTGCCCTGTAAGTACCAGCACCGGTATGCTCCGCGTAACATGATTCTCCTTGAGACGTCGTAGGACGTAGTCGCCGTTGACATCCGGCATTTCGTAGTCGAGCACAATGGCTTTAGGGGGCTTGGCAAACGCATAGCGGAATCCCTGCATTCCTTCGGACGCACGCAATACGTCGATTCCTTTCCGAGCCAGGCGAACCTTGAGACTAAAGGAAAGTTCCGAATCGTCATCGATGGATAGTACCCACGGGCCGTTCATGTCGTATGGTCCTTGATCTTCTGCTTCTACGGTGTCTACTAGAGCTGCTTCCCATCCGAGTGCCGAAAACAGTGCATCAACCAACTCGGTATTACATGGCTTCCTAACGTCCTCTTTGCTTTGGACCACTGCACGGGGCAATACGGTACGGTCGACGTGGTCGTTACTCGTTCTCTGCTCAGTCATTTCTGGTATCTCGGAGGATCCTGAATTTGATTCGATTGTCCATCATTGATTCACTGGGTGCCCAGTGCTAGTTCGTCGGCTTCCCATACGTGTAAATCCATGAGTTCCACGATCACTGGGCGGAGCCTCGACCAAAAACTGGGCGACTTGTGGACATACGCCGCACGAAGTTCATTGCAGCGCCGGACCGTCTGCCCATCCGCTCGCCCCGTCAAGATGACTACGGGCACATGTTTTGTATGCGGACTTGATCCGAGATACTCGCAAATGTTGAGCCCATTCTCGGTGGGCATGTTCACATCCAGACAAATTAAATCGGGCATTCGCTGTCCAAGTAGTTCCATGGCCTCGAGGGGCGTATGCGCGGTCGCCACATCCGCGCCCAGCTTACGGCATCGGGCCGCCACCATGTCCGAAAAATCGCGGTCGTCGTCGAGAATCAAGATTCGCTTGGTCACTTTGCCGTCTCCCGGAGCTGTCTGTCATTGTCTAGTGCACACTCGATCGCAGCCAATAAGTCGTGGCTTCGGTATGGTTTGGTCAAAAAGAACTGCGCGCCCGCTTCCAAGGCCGTTTCCTGATCGCGAAGGCTTGCGGACAACATGATCACTGGAATGTGTCTGGTTTGCCCGTCAATGCGGAGTGTTTCGAGCGCCGC
>JAGQPD010000567.1 GCA_020426865.1 Planctomycetales bacterium | reverse complement strand
GAGGAACTCGGCCCCGCCAGGTCCTTCCCTGTCTTGTCTTCGCTTTACATTCTCCACAGCATTTGTTGACAGGGGTCGTGAAAACATGAATCATTCTCGAGACTGGTCTCGGCGAAGTTTTCTGCAATGGAGCGGAACCATTGCTGCCATGCATATGGCATCATACCATGTGCTTGCCCAAAACGATACGTCACAAGCAAGACCGGAGCCGTTGATCGATTGCCATCAACACATCAACCATTTTGAACGATCGATCGACGACACGATTCGCCACATGGATGCCACCGGGGCGGAGAAGGCGTTTATTCTCCCCTTGGAGACCGGTGAAGGAGGCGTTACCTTACGTTCGGAAACAGTATTGCACGCGTTTCATAACTATCGCGATCGCATTATCCCCTTTTGCCAGACGGATGTCCGCAAAGACGATTGCCTCCAGCGAATTCACGCATACCATACACTGGGATGCCGCGGAATCGGCGAACAGAAGGAGCACTTGCCATTGAGCGATCCGCGAGTCGAAGCGGTGATTGCGGTCTGCAACGATTTGAATTGGCCGATTACCATGCACTTTGAGGATGGCCCCAACGGGTTCAATATGGGCCTGGCCGAGTCGCTGGAGAATTACCTCAGAAAGTACAAACAAGTTCGGATCATTGGTCACGCACAGACGTGGTGGGCGAATATCAGCAGCGAAGTACCACTTCCCAGTCAGTCACTGTACCCGACAGGCCCCGTTAAGGCCGGTGGCCTGCTGGACCGCCTGCTATCAGAATACCCCAACCTGTACGCGGATCTCTCGGCCGGCAGCGGTTACAACGCCCTGACGCGCGACGAAGAATTCACCGTCAAGTTTTTCGAACGGCATCCGCGGCAATTGATTTTCGGCAGCGACTGCCCTTGCCGTGACGGTCACGGTCAGAACTTTGACGGCGTCTGCTACTCGCAGCAACTGCAAACCTTGGTGAAACGGTTGGTTCCGGATCGCGACCGCCGCCACAGAATTTTTTATCAAAACGCGATCGACGCGTTAAATGGCCATGCGTAGGTTCAGCGCCATCTGTAAATTGTCCCATCCTGTTCGGTCAACAGCGTCCATGACTGCAATCCCACTTCATCGTTGTTTGCCTTATTGCCGGCTGCTTTGCCTCGTCATCGGTGCGACGTTGACGTGGGGAGTTCAAACCGGTGGTGGTCAAGCCATTGATTATTCGGAGCAATTGCCCCGTATTCCTCCGCTGTCGCCAAGCGAAGCGATCGGGTCGTTTGATGTCGAGCCAGAATTGGCCGTGGAACAAACGGCGGCCGAACCGCTGGTCACGGATCCGGTGGCGATGTGCTTTGACGAACGTGGCGACCTTTATGTGGCCGAAATGTGTGACTATTCCGAGCAAGATCAGGCCATGCTGGGACGCGTGCGCCGGTTACGCGACGAGGATCACGACGGTCGTTTCGATGCGAGCACGATTTTCGCCGACGGTCTGTCATGGCCTACCGCAATCATCTGTTTTCGCGGCGGTGTCTTTGTCGGCGCAGCTCCACATATCTACTACTTGAAGGACGACGACGACGACGGACAAGCCGACCGCCAAACGCTGGTCTTTACGGGATTTGGACGTACGAACGTACAAGGTTTGCTCAACAGTTTCCGCTGGGGACTGGACCATCGCATCCATGGTGCAACCAGCAGCTCGGGGGCTGACGTGACATGCCCACCGCATCCCGACCGGGCGGCGATCTCGCTGCGGGGACGTGATTTTTCCTTCGATCCGGACTCACTCGAACTGCGTCCGGAAAGTGGTGGCGCTCAGCACGGCATGGACTTCGACGATTGGGGGCAGAAATTCGTATGCTCCAACAGCGATCATGCTCAGTTTGTCATGTATCGCGACCATTACGTATCCCGTAATCCATTGTTGGCCGCCCCCAATCCTCGTATGAGCATTGCCGAAGACGGTGGCCAGGGACCAGTCTATCGCACAAGCCCGGTCGAACCGTGGCGCATTGTCCGTACGCGGTTGCGCGTCGAGGGCCTCGTCCCCGGTCCCGTTGAAGGTGGCGGGACCCCCGCCGGATACTTTACCGGCTCGACCGGAATCACGATCTTCCGCGGTGATGCCATCCCCCTACTACACGGCATGGCGATCGTTGGCGACGTCGGCAGCAACATCGTCCATCGTAAGCAGCTGATTGCCAGCGGAACCGGCTATATCGCTCGCCGTATCGACGACCACACCGAGCTGCTTCGCTCGCGCGATATCTGGTTTCGTCCCGTACAATTCGCCAATGGCCCAGACGGATGTCTGCATGTCCTGGACATGTACCGCGAGGTGATCGAACATCCGGCGAGCCTCCCCCCGGAGATCAAGCAGCATCTGGATCTGACGAGCGGTCGGGACCGAGGCCGGCTTTATCGCTTGGTTCAACGAGGACTTCCGTCACGCGCCGCGGAAGATCTGGGCCGCCTGACATCGAACGAGTTGACCAGGATGCTTGGCCATGAGAATAGCTGGCATGCGGAAACCGCGTCGCGTCTGCTGTGGGAACGACAAGATGTCTCGGTGAGTGACCAGCTACGCAACTCGCTGCGGTCGATCGATAGCGCCACAGGACGCATGCGGTCGCTGTGGGCACTGCAGGGATTGGGCCAGTTAATCGTCGACGATGTTCTCGTTTCCCTCGGTGACAGGCATCCGCGAGTTCGTGAACATGCTATTCGACTGAGTGAAGCGTTTGAAGACGACCTACAAATTCAACAACAACTGCACGCCTTGGCAAACGACCAAGACGCTCGACTTGTTTTGCAATTAGCGTTTTCGTTGGGCGAGTTCCCAGTCCCATGGCGAGTGACTGTTTTGCGTGAGCTCAGTCAGCGCGACGACCTGGACGCCTGGCACCGCATGGCTATTCTCAGCTCGTGCGGCGATTGTGACGCACAATTATTGATGGAACTGACGAAGCGTTCGTCATCGGACGCGACATCCAATTCAGGCCTGCTAATCTGTGAACTTGCTCGGCAGCTTTCGCGCCGGGGGGACGCGGCATCATGGTCGGCAGTTACCGATGCGGTGATGGCCGTCCAGGAGAACGCCGCGTTGACGGCCGCGATCTTGGAAGCTGCGATTTCGGCGAACCGTCAGTTCCAACAGCAACTGGCACAACCCGCCGTCCGAAACGCTTTCGACACGATGCTGCACCAAGCACGTTCGGTCCTCGAGGCCGACACGTCGACGGCCGCCACGCGTCTCGGGGCGGCGCGATTCTTGGCCCTCAGCGAAGATCCTTCAGACGCGGATCGACTGTTGACGCTTCTGGACCACCGAGCCCCGGGCGACCTGCAGCGAATGGCGTTGCGGAGCGTCGCGAATTTCGAGCGTCGCGAAGTCGCCGAACGGATTTTGGAACGTTGGTCGAGCCTAAGTCCCCAGGTGCGAGCGGAGGCCGAGGAAGTTCTTTTTTCACGCGCGATATGGACGGAGGCAACGTTCGATGCCATCGCAAATGGTCGAATTGGAATCGGTGACATCGGCCGCGCGCGAATTGCCCAGGCACAACAGCACGCCCTGCCGTCCGTGAGGGACGCGGCAAAAAAGATGCTTGCGCGATTTGCCGATAGTGACGACGGAAAGCTGACGCGGCGAATGAACACCATCTTGTTACTTTCGGGAGACGGCACTGGCGGGCGCACGACCTTTCGTAAACACTGCGCAACGTGCCATCGCCTGGAAAACGTGGGCTACGAAATCGGGCCGAATCTCGCAACGGTCAAGAACCGTGGCCGTGAGGCGGTATTGACGAACGTGCTGGATCCGAACCGCGAAGTCAATCCCGCCTATCTCAATTACATCATTACAACCACGGACGGCCGAACTCGAACCGGCATCATCGAAGCCGAAACGTCGACGAGCGTCACGTTGCGTCGCGCAGAGGATCAACGCGAGGTGGTGTTGCGTGAAGATGTAGAAGCACTTCATAGCAGCGGCATGTCGCTGATGCCCGAAGACATCGTTCGCGACCTGGCCGACCAGGACGTCGCGAATTTGTTAGAGTATATTTTGAATACTCCTTGACACAATCGACAACGCTCCACCAGCCACTTGACTCTCATCATCCTGCCCTCCATCATCCTGCCTACACCGACGCCGGAACAAGGGTAGAAGGCAGGATGATGAAAGGCAGGATAATAAACGACGAATAACACCAGTCGAACGAGCCTTTTCGCATGACAGACAGCATTCTGAACCAATTCCGCCTCGATGGACAAGTCGCGGTCGTGGTGGGGGGCAATCGCGGCTTGGGGTTTGAAATCAGCAAGGCGCTGGCCGAAGCGGGTGCGAATGTGGCGATTGTCGGCCGCGACGTCGAGCGAAACGAGGGAGCTCGTAATTACTTGCAGCGGCATTATGGCCAGCAGAATATGTGGCAGACGTGCGACATTTGCGACGAACACCAAATCGATCGGGTGATCGCCATTGTGACGAAGCAATGGAACCGCATCGATGTGCTCGTCAACTCCGCCGGGGTCAATATTCGAGGTACACTGGAATCGCTGAGTCTCGAGCAATTCGAACAGGTGCAGCGTGTCAACGTAACGGGGACGTGGTCGATGTGCCGCGCCGTAGTGCCGATCATGAAGCAACAGGGCTACGGTCGGATCGTAAACATGGCGTCGATGTTATCGATCATTGGGATGCCGGAACGGACCCCGTATGCGACCAGCAAAGGGGCGGTGCTTCAATTGACTCGGGCATTGGCATTGGAGTTGGCCTCACACAAAATCAACGTCAATGCCATCCTTCCCGGCCCATTTGCGACGGAGATGAACCTACCGTTGACGAATGACCCGGAAAAGTACGCGGCATTTGTCGCCAAGATTCCGCTGGGACGGTGGGGGGAACTGCATGAACTGGGGGCACTTGCTTTGTACCTTTGCAGTCCGGCATGCAGTTACGTCACGGGAGCAGCATTCTCCATCGATGGCGGCTGGACGGCACAGTAGCGTTACGGATTGCGCCGTACCGCTTACATGCGCTTTACCGATACTCGAACTGCGCGAAACAAGGAATCGTGACATGGGAGTAAACCCTGATTATTTCTTGCGGCGAAATTGTGGGCAATCTCGACGAAATGGGTTACGTTGCGCTTCATTCGGCGGGACTCTCATGATACGATGATTCGATCGTAACGTATTTAGCGGTATTTTTTCTGGTACAGGACATGCAGCGTTTGCGGGCCGTCGATCGCGAAATGCGAAGCGGATGGCTGCGAACGAACAAACTTGAGTACGTGAACAAATTGAAGACGGGGACTTAGCTTATGACGATCTATGCACGACATTTCTTGATGGCGGTAGTCGTTGCCTTTGGGCTGGCAGTACACAGCTCGATGGCCCAGTTGTACACGGAAAATTTTGATGACATAAATGCAGCACTCCGATGGCAGGCCAATGCCATGCCGCAGGGGTTGACGAACCCTGATGGATCGGCAGTCCCTTTTACGGACTTCCACGCCGACTTTGCCTTTGACTACAGCTCGGTCGGAATCCCGGCTGCGCCTAATACAACGGACGGCAGCACGGTTGGTATGAAGTTGCAAGCGAATCTAATCGAAGGTGTTTTTGGAGGCGGGAGTGCATCACCATTGGATCAGAATTTTGAGGGCAGCTACAAGCTGACATTCGACTACTGGGGAAATTACACGGGCGATCCCACAACGGGACTGGAAACCGGCGGGATTGGGCAATCCAACTTGTCAACGTTCGGCATCATGACCAACGGCATGACCGCGACGTATGCGGGCGCCGGCGACGGGCTTTGGTTCGCAGGGACAGTTGATGGCGGATCTTCGTCGGATTATCGGGCCTATTCTGTCGAGCGCGTCGTCAGTTATCAATATCCTCCTGCGGACGGCATCATCGAAGACACCCATGCGACCTATTACGCCGAAAGTCGTAACAACACAGCCGATCTTTACGCGAACAATTTCGGCGGCGCGATGGCTCCATCGGAACAGCTGGCATTGTTTCCACAGCAATTGGGGGCCACCCCAGCCGGCTCACTGGGAATGGAATGGCACCAAGTGGAGATCCGCAAGGACGGCACGACGGTCGATTGGATCGTTGACGGCATCAAGTTGATCACGGTGGAGACAGCCGAGTTTACGTCGCCCCCAGGCGGCGGGAATATCTTGTTTGGACATGCTGACATCAACAGCAGCATCTCGGAAGACGCGGGTATCGACCTCCTTTTCACATTGATTGACAACATCAAGGTCGAGGTGCTCGAAGACGAGCCGGGCCTGGCAGGCGATTACAATATGAACGGCACTGTCGATGCCGCCGACTACACCGTCTGGAAAGACTCGTTCGGTTCGACCAGCGATTTGGCGGCCGATGGCAACGGCAACGGCGAGATCGATGCAGCCGACTACACGATCTGGAAGGACAACTTCGGCAATACCGGTGCGGTCGCCAGCGTCGCATCCGTCCCCGAGCCAAGCTGCTTGGCGATGCTGGGCTTCGGTGCGATCGTACTACTTCGTCGCAGGATTACACTGGTACCATAATGTTACGCGGCTGTCCCAGCCGTCGTCAAAAAACAGCCTTACGATTCGGCCGACCAGCTGGCTGTGGCCGGCAAACGTACGAATGTGGGAAGCAAGTCACCGGTGTGCCCTTCGCCATCGGTGGCTTTTTTTGTCCAACCCTTGTCAAATTGCGGTGCGAAGATGACGGCCCGCCACAGCCAGAATGCGGTTTAGAGCTATCGGCGTTACAACGCACAACCCAGTGCGTGCGCAATATCGACAAAAAACTGCGCAATATCGCATTGCCGAGCCGGAATAAGTTGGCGAGAATGGGAGGGACGCGCGAGGGGCGACTCCGATGCGGGCAAGTTGAAGCGAAAGACCGGAAGGAAAAGTGTTATGGAAAAGAAACCGGAAGCGAGCCAGTTCCTCTTCAGCCGAAATCGAAATCGGACGTTGCGGCAGGGCGCGTTCACACTGGTTGAGCTGTTGGTCGTGATCGCGATCATTGGGTTATTGGTGGCGTTATTGTTGCCGGCCGTCAATGCGGCGCGCGAGGCAGCGCGGCGGACGCAGTGCGCGAACAACTTGAAGAACATTGGCTTGGCGGTCTTGAATTTCGAAAGTACGTATGGCGAGTATCCATCGGGTGGGTGGGGATTGGATTGGACGGCCGACCCCAATCGCGGCGTCGGGCCGGATCAGCCTGGTTCGTGGATCTTCAACATCATGGAGTTCATTGAGGAGGGTGCCGCACGGCAGGCTGGGCAGGGACAGGCGATCGGCAGTGCCCAGTTCCGTCAGGCCAGCATCCAGCTGCACCAAACGCCGATCACCATTTTCAACTGCCCCAGCCGGCGCGCACCTGCCATTTACGTGTCTGCATGGAATACCGTTCGCGAGCAATCGTGGCTGGCCAGTATCGCCAAGACCGAAGGGGTGGCCAAGAGCGATTACGCGGCGAACAGCGGCGATTCGATTAAGTTTTCGGGAGACGATTTTTACCGGCCAGCCAGCTACGCCGCGATTCGCGAGGATCAATGGTCGCAGACCAATGCCTGTGAAAAGAATGGCGACATCCGACACGACCGTTCCGTGCGACTTTGTCAGACTGGCGTGATGTACTACCGCAGCGATCTGCGCAGCGCGCAGATCAAGGACGGCACGTCAAAGACATACCTGGCGGGAGAAAAATGGATGCCGATCGAAGGCTATCAAGGGATCCTGGACCCCAATGCCGCCGGCTTTACCTATGGCGACAATCAATCCATGTATACCGGATACGAATGGGACAATCACCGAGTTGCCTGGAATCCTGACGGGGACTTGGGGAGCCAAGAGGCGTATCAACCGTCAGCGGATCGTGCGGGATTCGGGGCCATTTTACCGGAACCGAAATTCGGCAGCGCTCACCCCGCCAATTTCCAAATGGTCTTTTGTGATGGCTCAGTTCACGGCCTGAACTACGAAATCGATCCACTCACCCACCGCTGGTTGGCCAACCGAGAAGACGGAAACGCCGCCAGTGACGGTCCCTAATCCACGGTCAATTGTGCATCGCCGCCAGCAATCGCGAGATATATGTGGTTCTAGCCCGCATTTCTCACAGCTCGAGGGAATCCGCGGCGCCGCCTACGGAACGATCCTCGGCAGTCTACTCGGGTTGACCGTTTTGGTCGCGGGCTATCTGCGGCCTTCAGTTGCGTGTAGCTTCCCTGCGACCGAATGAATCCGTGTCGCACCCCATCGCTGGTAACGTAATTACCGACGACATCGTCGTCATCAATTAGCAGGTCAACATCGCGCGTCGCTCGAATATAATTCCACGCGGCGAGTGACAGTCCACCCATTAAGGCCAGCGAGTGTCCCATTGGCTCGAGGACACCCCAAACGTGGTCGAGCGTCGCAAGAGCAGCGTTAGTTGCCATGGCGCGATTCCCGGCGAGACAGGTTTTCCAGAAATGCCACTTGATGGCGATCGTGGTCCTCCATCTTTCGTCGATACCAATCGCGATAGGCCGCTCGTACCTGCTCGTCCGAGGCGTATTGGCTCTTCAGGTTTGCCAGCATCACCGCCTCGCAGCTGTTGACCAAGTCAGCCCACAGTTCAGTCTTCTGGGCCACCGACAAATGGGAAACGCTTGGCGGTGCCATATCGGGTGACGGTAGCAGTGTCGCAATCGGTCGAGCATTGTTGCCGGAATACCAAATGTAAGGAATACCAAATGTAAGCGATCTGGTCTTGTTGGATGTATCCTGCGAAGTATCCGGAGTCCCCCGACGTATTGGGAGTAGATCGTAAGTGAATGAAGGGATTATCGGCGGACCGTTCCTTCCGAGTTCGTAATGAAACATCTTGCAATGCTCAGACGCGCTTCCGAACTGGGCATTTTGGCTAGATTGCGTTGACTTGCTAGGACCGGCGTCGGCGGCGTTGCGAGTTTGCCATGTCAGCCCGTTTGGGACGAGTCGCGCAGCGGGTTTGGCAATTTGGTTGATTTGTTCTCGTGCGGCTGGCCTACTTTCGCAGCCCTCAACTTTGGCGCAGAGGCAGTAATCAAGTGGTAAATCTCAAAACACGCGTTTTTTTTGACTGGCGGTTGTCAACATGACAACAATCAGCGATAAGAAGGGGATAATTATCCATCAACTTATCGCCGATTCGGCAATAATACCGTCCCAGAGGGCTTATCGCCGGGTCGTCCGGTAATAATCAAGTTCGTTGCGATAGAATGGATGTATGGATACCGTCTATATCGAAACGTCAATCGTCAGCCACGCGACTGCTTGGCCGAGTAAGGACCCGGTGATCGCCGTTTTGCAGCAGCAGGCGATGCAGTGGTGGAATGACGAACGGAAGAACTACCGACTCGTCACCTCTCAATTCGTCATTGATGAAGCTGCCGATGGAGATGCGGAGGCAGCGCGCCTGCGACTAGAAATGCTTGATGGCATACCGCTTTTGCTACATTCCGACCGGGTCGAACAGGTCGCCGAAGATTTGATCCGCCGTTCCCTCGTTCCCGAAAAGGCAAAACTTGATGCCTTGCATATCGCATCCGCGGCGGTTGGTGGTGTACACTATTTGTTGACGCAGAATTGCAAACATATCGCGAACGCTCATGTCCTTCCTCGTGTCTATGATCTCCTGGACGAATTTGGACTGCCCCGGCTGTTGATCTGCACGCCGGCGGAGTTCTTGGGAGGCCCTAACGATGTCGAATAATCCGATCCTTGACGAATTACACGCAACACGAGCTAAGCTCCTCGCCGAAGCAGGTGGCGATCTACACCGATATATCGCCGAGGCCAGAAAGCGTGCGTTAGCGTCCGGACGTCCAATCGCCGAGCCAACGCAACGAACAATCCGTTGCAGCGGAGCGGCGAAGCCAAGTGACTTGCCAGTTGAGAATTTATCGTCGCCGCCCGCTGAACGGTGAGCGTTCTGCCAAAGTCCCACGGCTGTCCCAGCCGTATCGCGACAACGCTGCAAGGCACGACGCGCTATCGTCAGAGACGCGGGTGGCACTTCGCCGTACTCGTACTGTGCGCAGCGGTACTCCTACTCGTACTCGATGATCGCG